>JAADHA010000439.1:0-928 GCA_013152105.1 Oligoflexia bacterium
CGGCTCGGCCGCCGCTACGATGGCGGGCTCAAGATTCAGAGCTCAAGATTCAGAGGTCAAGATGAATTTCAGGCAGAACACGCTGTGCAACGGGGGCAGCAAGCTTCTCCTGCTGATCCTGCTCGCTCCTTTCTCTGCCGCGTTCAGTGACTGTGGTAGAAAGGACCCTGGAACGGATCCAATTGGCTCCCAACCCTACAGCGACACGGACTCGACTGATGTCGCTGGGATCTACGCAGTCCCTGGGGACTGGACGGGTGAGTACGAGCTGGCCGCCATGCCGAACCAACTGGCTTCGGCAATCGGGATGCGCATGTTTCCCATCTTGCTGTCGGGTGACATTGGCTTTGGGCCCGTGTCGACCATCACGGTCCTGGACCCTGCGGATGGCCAGACCCTGATGATCAACGGCACCGCCTATTCCCTGACGACCGGCGCGAGCTGGTCCTTCCTCAACGTCCAGCTCAGTACTCCCATGCACGTTGTCATGGACCCGGCAGGCACCGGCCAGACGCCGCGCCTGCGCATTGACGGCAACACGCCGGCCGACTGGACGGCCCATGCCCATATTGGCCGCGCCTACAGCCTGCCCACGACCCTGGCGGCGGCTCTCTCGGTCTACACCGGTGACCAGCCCTGGGTGCTTCGCGAATACCAGGCCGGTCTCAACCTGGAGGCGGTGGGCAGCGGCTACTCGCTGGGTGCCCGCTTCACCGACACCGACCGCACCATCTTCGAGCTGGCCCTCAGTACCGGTTGGACGGTCCGAGGTACCGTCACCAGCCGAACCCGCAGCGAGATCACCGTCGACATCACCGAAGTCTCCGGCTTCCCCACCAACGGATTGACAGGCTCATGGACCTTCACCGCACTGCAATAGCCCTCACCGCGCCCGTGCTGGCCGTCATGCTGGCTCCCGGTTGCGCGT
>JAADHA010000439.1:963-9657 GCA_013152105.1 Oligoflexia bacterium
GATGCCTGCGTCGAGATCGACCAGAATTGCCAGGACGTGCTCAATGAGCACTTCGGGGCCGACGACATCGAGGACCCGCAGCTCAAGGCCATCTACCTGCAAGGCATGCGCTGGTTTGCACGCTGGAACGTCGACGCGGCGGACATCCCACAGGCGGACCGCGCACCTGGAGACGGCACCACCCAGAGACTGTACAACTACATCGCGTACAAGATCGACAGGAGCACGGACGAGATCCAGGACGGGTCTGTGATCAGGCTGCGGGTGAAGCATGATTCCGCGTATGTGTGGACGGGACTCTACGCGGACGGGATGCCCGGTGCCGACAATCCCACGACAGGCGGAAATGTGCCGGCATATATAATGTATGATCTTCTCTTCCCAGACAAGGACGTCATGATCGATGTGTTTACATCGGCCTTCGATGCGTGTGAGGAAGGAGAGCCCTCAGAGCTGACGAGCTGTTTCACATGGTGGGGCTGGTCCCATCACTATGACTACTCGAACCGGGGCTGGTGAGGATCGCAGCAGCTCTCAGTCCCCCCGCAGCCGCCGGCGCAGCTCTTCCTTCTGGGCCGGGCTGAGCTGCTCCCAGGAGCGCATGCGGCGGACCAGCTCGGTGCGTTGGTCCGGCGAGAGCTTCTTGAGCAGCTCGTAGTTGCGGCGGATCCGGGCCTGCTCGGCCGCCGGCAGGGATTGCCAGCGCTGGTGGGTGCGCCGCAGCAGGTTCTGCCTGGCCGGGGACATGGCCTGGAAGCGCTGGAAGTTGGTGCGGATCATCTCGCGTTCATCCGTGTCCAGCTTCTTGAAAGCGGCCAGGTTGGCGCGCAGGCGAGCCTGTTCGTCTGAGTCCAGCTTGTCGAAGTCCTGCTGGGCGTCCAGCAGGGCCTGTCGCTGGGCTGAGTCGAGCTCGGACCAGCGCTGCGCTGCGGTCTTTGGGGCCGCGGTCTTTGGGGCCGCGGTCTTTGGGGCGACAGTCTGTGTCGTGTCAGTCTGCTCGCTTGGCGGCGGCTGCTGCTGATCTGGCTGTTGGGCCAGCACCGGCGTTCCCGCGAGCAGGGTGAACACAGCGAACAAGGTGGTGATGGTGAGGCGGGTCATGGTCACTCCTCCTCCATGCGCAGCACGTCGAGGTAGCGGACGACCTCGAAGTCCTGGAGCAGGTCGATCTCGGTCAACAGGTCCATGTTCTCCATGGCGGCGCGTTCTTCGGGAGTCAGCATGGGAGGCTCGGGGGAGGCTTTGGGCTCTGGTTGATCGGGGGCATTCTTGGAAGCTTGGGTCGGGACTGGGTCCGCGGCGGCGGCCGGGGGATCGGCGAGGGCGGACGCCGCGAACAGCGAGGCCAGCAGGAGTCCGGTCATGGCGGCACCGTTCCGTCCCAGGCCAGCAGCACGTCCGCGTCCATGAGCAGGTCGAGGTTCTCGACGATATCGAGGTCCGCCACCAGCGCGAGGTCGTTCGTTGGAGGAGGCGGCCGTGCGCTCACGAACAGGGTCACAGACGCCGCCGCGAGCAGCAGGCCAGCCCCCATCGGGCCCCAGGTGCGAACTCGGGGAGCCCGCAACCCCGCCCGCAGCCCTGCTCGGAAGTGGGCGTCGAAGTCCTGCGGAAGGGGCGGGGCCTCGAGGGCGCCCAGGGCGTCCCAGAGCGGGTCCCCAAGGACCTGGCGGGGGCTCTGATTCGGATCGTCGGGTTGGGTCATCAGGCGTTCCTCGCTGTGGTGCCGAGGTGGGGTTGGAGGAGTTCGAGGAGGCGGCTTCGACCGCGATGCAGCAGGACCTTGGCCGATGCGGTGCTGACATCCATGGCCGTGGCCAGCTCCGCCATGGTGCAGCCCTCGAAGCGGGCCAGCACGACCGCGGCGCGCTGTCGTGGTGGCAAGGCGGCCAGCGCGGTCTGAATGGCGCGGGCCAGCTCGCTGCCCTGGGTCTGGGCGACCGGGTCGCTGCTGGGCGGCGCGAGCAGCCGAAGCACGGTGCCTTCATCGGAGGTCTCGCGGCGACGCCAGGCTCGGCTTCGCTCGTTGCTGCAGTGGTTGACCGCCACGCGGTAGAGCCAGGTGCGGAAGCGGGCCCTGGGGCGGTAGCTGTGGCGGCTCTTGTAGACCTTGATCAGGATGTCCTGGGCTGCGTCCTCGGCGGTGGCGGCGTCGCCCAGCATGCGCCAGGCGATGCTGAAGACGGGGCGTCGGATCCGCTGGTAGAGTTGTTCGAAGGCCATCTCATCGCCCTGTTGGAAGGCGAGCATGAGCTCCTGCTCGAGGTCGACTGGAGCGCTGCTGCTCACTACCTGGTCGCCCTCCTCGCCTGGATCAACCGGACAGGTGGGCGGAAGTTACAGGGCGGGGCCAAAGGGCTTACTTTGGACCCCCGGCCTGGATGGTGATGCTGCCGTGCAGGCGCCAGCCGATGGGCAGCTCGGCGAGCGTGTCGCGACCCCCTTGATCGACGAAGAAGGTGCCGGACTGGAAGGCCCCGAAGTCGGCCGCCAGGGTCGTGTGCTTGCCGGCCCGTGCGCCAAGAAAGAGGTCGGCTTCGAGGCCGTAGATCTGGCCGTGCGGTTCGAGGGGCGAGGGCTCTGTCGCCATGGGCAAGGCGAGCTGGAAGCTGGCGCTGGTGTGGTCGGTCGCCAGGTCGATCGAGGTGCCGGGGGTCATCAGCCCGTAGCCCGCGACACCCGGCGGGAAGGACCAGGCCCCGCTCTGCAAGGCGGCGTCCCAGGGGAAGACGCGGGTGCGGACAAAGGCCAGGTCGGTCGCCAGGAAGACGTGGACCGTCTCTCCCGCCAGGGCCTTGCTCAGCAGCTCGTCCTCGCCGGTCATGCCCTGGAAGAAGGCGCTGATGCGCCAGTGGCTGGCCAGCAGGAACTCCAGGTCGAGGTCCCAGGCCCAGCCCGAGACCGGGAAGCGCAGGTCGAAGGGCGTGGTGGGTGTCTGGGTGGCCCAGCTCGTGCCGTCGATGTCGGCGGGTGCCAGCTCGCCGGGGATCCCGTTGCCGGACAGCGCCACCTGGCCTCGGGCATGGACAAGGGCGGCGTCGATGAGCGTGCGACCGAGCATGACCCGACCGCTGGCCGCGAGGTGGAGCACGCGCGCTGTTCCGTCCAGGTCGACGAAGGTCTTGAGGTCCTCGTGAAAGGCCCGCACTCCATCGACTTCCTGGCCATACAGATCGTAGAGCCCCGAGAGCACCCAGTCCTGGTTCTTGTCGATGAACTCCCCCGAGGTGCCGCGCCACAGCTCGACCAGCATGCCGAGATCGTCTTGCACCAGCGGCGCGATGCCCTGCCGCGGATCCTGGCTGTAGGCGGCCTCCAAGCCGACATACTCCAACCAGGATGGCTCGTACCGCACCGCCATCGCGACGGTGTTCGAGCCGGTGGGGGTCACCGAGGCGTGCGCCTCGACCGCGACGGGTGCCCAGCCCTTGCGTGCCGCGTCCAGGCGCAGGGTCGCGCCCGGCCAGCTCTCGGCCAGCATGCGCCCGCCGGCCAGGGACCAGGGCAGGATCCCCAGCCTCAGGTCCAGCCAGCGGTCGCCCCCGGGGCGCCAGCGCCACGACGCTTCATCCAGGAAGAGTCGCTCGGCCGCGGCCTGGGCGAGGGGCACGCCGTCGGAGGCCCAGAGATACTGGATGTCTCCGTTGCTGTCGATGGTGGTGAGACGGCTCAGGGTGCGCCCGCTGGCCCGGATGCGTATTCGCTGAGAGTCCGAGGGGCGCAGCGTGATCATGGCCGAGGGGGAGATCAGCAGGCGGTCGAGGGGCTGGGGGGGCGAGTAGAGGTCGAAGCCGCCCAGGATGGGGTCGCCGGTCCAGAGCGCGGCGTACTCGACCCAACCCAGGCCAAGGCTGGCTTCGGCCTGGGCGATCGTGCCGGCTGAGGCGGTAGAAATGCAGAGGGCGAGCAGCAACATGGCGGCATCCTACTCGGAAGCCGCCATGCCGTGGCTGACGCTACAGGCTGCTGGCATCGGAAGCCGAGTCGCACTGGCCCCACAGGCCGAAGAAGTAGCCGCCGGTGTCGTTGCGGCGCTCGTAGCGGCCGATCAGCTCGCCCTCGGAGATCGCCTCGCCGGAGGCGTCCACGCTGACCCAGTCGCCCAGGAAGACGCCGTCGTTGTACGAGCCGGTCACGTCGGCCTCGATGTCATCGCCGATGGCGGTCCCTTCAAAGAAGCCGTCGCTGTAGGTGCCGTTGATGGTGCCGCCTTCGCTGCCGGTGCCGAGCTTGAACCAGGAGCCCTCGAAGACCGGGCGCAGGCCCTCGTCGTACCAGACTCCAGACACGATGCCCTGGACCTCACAGCGCGCATCGACCCGCGCCGCGACGACGTTGGTGCGTGCCAGGCTGTCCAGATCGGCGTCGGTGATTGGCAGGGCCTCGCGCTGGGCGCTGACCGCCGAGATGGCGGCGCTGAGGGCGACCTCTTCGTCCGGGCTGAGCGAGTTGTCGCCGACATCGGCCTGGCTGCAGGCGGTCGCGAGCAGGGCGAGGCTCAGGGTCGTGGCTGCGGTGATGGTGGTGCGGGTGGTCATGAGGGGCTCCTGTGTGGGTGGTCTGTTCATTCCAACCGGTCAGGTCCAGGATGGTTACGCGACGGGTCTTTCTTTTTTGGGGCCGACGGGAGGGAACTGCCATCGTAGCGGCAGCAATCTGCCGTTTCTGACTCGAGAAGATATGTAACTACCAGTAAATGCGTGCTTCTGCAACTGGCCTGGGCCTTGCATTTCCTCATGGCGCACACCCCACGGAGGCACCATGCGAAGCCCACTCCACGCTGTCATCTTCTCTGTCATCCTCTCCGGAACGCTCGCGACCGGCTGCTCCACGGTCGACGCCGGCGACACGGGCAGCGCTAGCAGCGCTAGCGGCCCTGGCGACACCAGCTCCGGCGCTGCCGCGTCGGGAAGCTCGGCCTCGGGTTCCTCGCTCTACGCTGCGAGCTGCGCGAACTGCCACGGCGCGGACGCGATGGGCGGAGTGGGTCCTGCCGTGGCCGGGGTCGTCGATTCCAACCGCGTGATCGACATCATCATCAACGGCGGGGCCACGATGCCGGGCTTCGGCGCCTCACTCAGCGATGCTGAGATCGCGGACATCCTGGCCTACCTCGGCGGGCTCTGATTGAGCGAGGCCAGAACACGCGCCGGATGTCGGCCTACCAGCCAGCATCCAGCGCGTAGAGGTCGTCGATCAGCGTGTTATGACCGAGCATATAGGGCTGGTCCCAGACCAACTCCCAGGCGGTCTCTCCGTCGCGGCCGAGCTCGCGAATCACGCCCTCGGTGCCCCAGTTGAGCAAGGTGTTGCCGTTGTCGAAGCGCACGGCTTCGCCGTGGTGGATTGGGAAGTAGCCGAGCCCCTCGCCGTACTCCCAGACCTGACGCAGGGTCTGGGTGTCGGCGTCCACTTCGTACTCGCGGAAGCGGTGGTCCAGTCCGTCGAGGGTGTGGGTGCTGACCAACAGGTGGCCGTCGGGCGTCCACGACGGCCAGTGCTGCTTGTCGAAGCCGGCATCAGCGGGGTCAAAGGCCCAGGACCCGTCCAGCATCCCGAAGCTGCGCAGCACGTCCCCGCTGTCGCGGTCGATTTCGACGATATCGTCGCTCTCCCACATCGACCACAAGACGCTGTCGTCCGCTTCGCGCCAGCGGATCGCGTTGACCGAGCAGCAGAATTCGTCGCTGCACTGGTCGGCGATCCAGGCCATGCAGTCCCAGATGTGGCGCTTGCTTCCGTCGGGCGCCTGTTGCGTGAGCCAGACGCTGGGCCAGTCGCTGTAGTCGTCGTAGAGGAAGCTGCCGTCCGGCAACTCGGCGAAGGTGAAGCCGAGTTGGTCGGTCTCGATCTGTTCGGCCTGGTCGCCCGAGAGGGTCCGACGCTCGACCGTGGGGGTCAAGCCGCTGCCCAAGGCCAGCACCCGGGCGTGCTCGAACACGATGTGGCTGCCGTCCTGGGCCACCTGGGGAAACAGGGTCCAGCTTTCGGTGTCGACCTGGTGGTACCAGACGATGCGGCCCTGGCGGTCGGCGATGAAGAGCGTGAATGGACCCCAGTAATAGCCCGTGTTGTTGATCTCGACCGTGCCCAGGATGTAGCGGGCCGGGCTGGCGACCAGCGGGTCCCAGATCGTGGCGGTGGGCTCCAGGTCCGCGATGGGCAAGGCGCCGGTGGTGGCGGCGAAGGGATCGCTGGTGACGGTGCTGCCGTCGTCGGCCTGGGCGAAGATCTGCACGGTGGTGGTGAGCTGGGCGGTGAGCCCGAGGATCACCTGCTGGTGGTCGCCGGCGGTGGCGTCCTGGGTGGGGGTCTGCTGGGTGTCGCCGTCCGCGTCTGTGTAGCTGAGCCAGGCCGTGCCCAGGTCTTCGGGCTGGGTCCAGCTCACCCGCAGCAGGGTGGCTACATCGGGATCCACCGTGATCTCGACCGCTTGGAAGGGCGCGGCTGTGGCCGAGGTGCCCGCGTCGTTGGTGCCCGCGTCGTTGGTGCCCGTGTCGGTGCCGCCTGCGTCCGTGCTTGCGGCGTCGCTGGTGCCGGCGTCGCTAGCGCCAGCGTCCCCGGTCGCGGTGCTGGCCGTGTCGTGTACAGGACCGGGGCAGGCGATCAGGATGGCGGCGAGCAAGAGCATTGGGGGGCGAGCTAACCGACCCACGCACCCTGTGAGCGGCTGGCCCTCACAGCCACCCCCGTACGAAGCTGTAGAGCGGCCGAAGCGCCGCCAGGTAGAGCGTGTCCGAGGTGTAGAGCAGGGTGAGCAGCCGGGCCGTCGCCACGCCGCCGGTCAGCACCAGGGCCGCGGCCAGGACCACCACGTCGGGCCATCGAAAGCGCAGTGGATGACGGGTCTTCTGGGCACGCAGCGGGTCGAAGCCGCGAGCGTCCAGGCTCTCGGCCAGGCTTTGGGCGCGGCGCCAGGCGCGGGCCACGACCGGTCGGAGCAGCGACACCTCCAGCACCAGCCAGGCCCAGGGACTGCGCCGCCAGGCTGGACGACCTCGGGCGGCACGGGCTCGTCGGACGGTCCACAGCTCGCGACCGAGCTCGGGGAGGAAGCGCAGGGCCGTGGTCGCCATCAGGGACAGGGCGAAGGGCAGGCGCAGGGCCATCATCGCGGCGTGCAGGCGGTCGGAGGAGGTGCTCGCCGCCAGGGCGATCCCGGCCATGGAGAGGCCCACGAAGCGCAGCGACTGGGCCAGCCCCCACAGGACCCCCTCTCGCCAGAGCACGAGGGGGCCGAGGACGAAGAGCGCCACCCGCGGCTGCTGGGCGTAGAAGAGTCCCTGGGAGAGGACCGTGCTCCAGGTGATGGTCAGCGCGGCCAGCAGCCCTCGGCGCCACCAGGTCCCCGACACGCGCAGCCACAGCAGGGGGCTCATGCAGAGCAAGGCGAAGATCGCCAGGGAGAGCGGTCGATCCAGGCTGATCGCCAGGATGCCGGCGCACAGCACCAGGGCCAGGCGGGTGCGCGGGTCGATCACGGTGTCACCTGCTGGTCCGCGGCAAGCTGGTCCGCGGCAAGCATGCCCGCGGCGAGCTGGGCGGCGGTGGATGGCGGGATGCCCAGGCTCAGGCACAGTCGGGAGAGCGTCGGTAGCACCAGCGGGATGTGCCTGGGCAGGCTCGCGAGTACGGCGGCGGGGGGGCCGTCTGCGATGACCCGGCCCTGGTCCAGCAGCAGCACCCGGGTCGCGTGGCGCAGGGCCAGGTCGACATCGTGGGTCGCGAAGATCAGGACGCCTTCTCGAAGTGCCAGGGCCAGGCTGGACAGCATCGACTCGACCTGTTGGTGGTCCTGTCCGCTGGTGGGCTCGTCGAGGACCAGCAGGCGCGGGTCGCAGCTCAAGGCCGCCGCGACCGCCACTCGCAGGCGCTGGCCTCGGGACAAGGCCTGGGGAGCCCGGTCCAGCAGCTCGCTGACCGACAGGGCCTGGGCCGCCGCCTTGACCTGAGCCGCGATGGAGGGGTCTCGGCGCTCGCTGGGGCCGTAGGCCAGCTCCTCGGCGACGGTACGGCAGAACAGTGCCAGGTCCGGGTCCTGGGGTACGGCGACGAGGTCCTCTACAGGACGCAGGGCGCGGCAGCGCAGGGCTCCCGAGAGGAGCCCCAGCAGGGTGGACTTGCCGGCACCATTGGCGCCCAGGAGCGCGACCCGCTCTCCTGCTAGCAGTGTTAGCTCCACCTCGACCAGCGCGTCTCTGCTGGCGCCGGGGTAGCGGAAGGATGGCACCTGGATCTGGGCCAGTACCTCGCCATGGGTAGCTGGCGCGATAGGCTCATGAACCGGTCCCAGTGCGGCGAACCTTGTTAGCTTTGCCTCGACCTCTGCCACCTTGATGCCCCGCCGATCCGCCAGATCCAGTACGCCGGGGACCCGCAAGCCCAGCCGCCGCAGTGTGCCGAGCACCGGGTGACCTGGCCCCACCTTGGTGAGGTCGGCCCGGTCCACGATTCGGCCCCGATCCATCACGATCAGCCGGTCGGCCACCGGCCAGCACAAGGGCAGGCGATGCTCCACCAAGAGCACCGCGACCCCGTCGTCGGCCAGCCTGCGCAGGGTCTTCAGCAAGGTCCGGGCGCCGAGCGGGTCCAGCATGGCGACGGGCTCGTCGAGGACCAGCGTTCGGGCGCCGGCAGACAGGGCGGCGGCGATCACCAGGCGCTGGATCTGACCTCCGGACAGCGTTCGGGGGT
>JAADHA010000443.1 GCA_013152105.1 Oligoflexia bacterium
TCAGCGCCGCCGAGGCCGATGGCAAGTGGGTCGGCGAGCAGGCGGGTGACCTGGCCGGCTACCACGCGACGACCGCGGGGGACGTGGACGGTGATGGCCTGGCCGATGTCGTCATCGGCGCCGCCGAGGCCGACCTGCTCGCGGTCGACTCGGGCGCGATCTACGTCCTGTTCGGGCCGGCCACCGGGCATGGCAGCCTGGCCGATGCCCCCGTGCGTCTGTCCGGCGAGGACGCCGACGACCGGGCCGGGCAGTCCGTGGCCAGCGCGGGTGACGCTGACGGCGACGGCCTGGACGACATCTTCGTCGGCGCGAACGGTCGAAATGACCAGACCGGACGGATCTACTTCCTGGCGGCGAGCCAGCTCTGAGCAGGGCGCGGGGCGCGGGGTCGGCGGGTGGATGGGTGCGCGGTCACAGGGAGCGAGGGCCGGTGCTAGCTTGCGCGAATGCTGCCGATCGTCGCCCTCTTGCTCGCCTGCACTCCGGCGCATCCCGCCGCGACCAGACCCGTGGCGACCCTCGCCAGCCCCGCCCCTGCCCCTGCCCCCGCACCGACACCGACGCCGACGCCGACACCGACGCCCAGGATCAGCACCCTTCCCCTCCCCGGCGACCCTCCCTATGCCGTGATCGCCCACGACCTGATCGCCGTGCGCGTGGCGCTGGCGCCCTCGCTGGCCGCCGAGGCCGGGCTCTACCAGGACGCGCTGGTCGTGCCATCCTACGCGCCAGACGCGGTCTCGGCGCTGCTCGCTCGCGTCGACCAGGACCTCGCCGGGCTCCAAGCCCTGCCCTGGGACGAGCTGAGCACCGACCAGCAGATCGACACACGCTGGCTCTACGCCCAGGGCGAGCTGCTTCGGGAGATCCTCACGGTCGAGCGCCCCTGGGAACACCGCCCGGCCCAGTGGCTGGAGCCCGTCGGCTATGCCCTGGTCGCGCTCGCCGTGGCCGATCCGGACCGGGAGTCGGCCCTCTTGGCGGGGATTCCGGCCATGGTCGACGAGATGCGGGCCGAGATCACGAAGCCGACCGCCCGCGACGTGCGCGCGGCGACCGAGATCATCGACGGCCTGCTCGGCGTCATCGCGACCGCCCCGCCCGGCCCCCAGGCCGAGGCCGCCAGCGCGGCCCTGCGCGCCTACGCCGACCAACTCTCGGCCCTCTCGGACTTGCCAGAGTACCAGGTGATCGGGGCGGAAGCCTACGCCTGGCGCCTGGAGCACGCGCTGCTGCTGCCGTGGACCCCCGACGAACTGCTGGCCCTGGCCGGTGCCGAGCTGGATCGGGTCGACGCCGAGCTCGCCTCGCTGGGCCCACCCGCGCCCCTGCCACCCACCCAGGCCGAACAGGCCGAAGCCCAGGACTTCACTCGCGACACCTTGCTCGCACTCTATGACGACGCGGTGAAGGACAACCTCGCGGCCCTGCGGCGCATGGACATCGTCACCGTGCCCGACGACCTGCCGCCAATCCTGGCCCGCGAGACACCGCCCCCGGCGATCCCCCTGGCCGGCGACGGCGGCAGCATGAACCCACCGCCTCTCTACGGTCCGCCCCAGCCCGGCCACTGGAACGTCCAGACCTTCCGCTCGGACTGGACGGTGGATCAGCGCCTGTCCATGGTCCAGACCGCCCGCGAGCAAGGTTCTACCTGGTTCGGCTACTACGCCGTACACGAGGGCGTACCTGGTCACCACCTCCAGCTCGCGCTGGCGCGGTCCATCGGCAACCCCGTTCGCACCCTGCTCACCGACACACCATCGGTCGAGGGTTGGGCGCTCTACGCCGAGCAAGCCTTCTGGGAGGGAGGCGTGCGCTGCACCCAGGACAGCGGTACGCCCTGTGGCTTCGGCGACAGCGACGCCGCGCGGCGCAATATGCTGAATTCCTACCGGGCGCGGATCCGGCGGGTCTTCTACGATGTCAAGGTCGAGACCGGACGGTGGACCCTGCAAGAAGCAGCGGACTGGCGAGCAGGGGCCGAGGGGGTCGAGGTCGACCGCGACGTGCTGCGAGCCATCAACTGGCCGACCCAGCTCATCGCCTACTTCGCGGGCAAGGAGCAGCTCATCGAGCTGCGCCAGCAACTGCGCGATCAGCGGGGACTCACGGACCGGCAGTTCAACGACGCCGTGCTCGCAGAGGGGCAGATCCCCATCGCACTGATCCGCGCGAAGCTGCTGGGAGAGCCGATACCGTCGCTGCCCTGAGCGCGGCCTATACTCCAGCGGTCCCCCTTGGATGCCACTCCACTCCGCAGGAGCCCCCCCATGCCTCCCGGACGCCTCGTCACCCTGTCTCAGACCCTCCAGCGCGAAGGGATCCACTCGGTCCAGCTCGCTGAGCTGCAGCCCGAACTCGACGCGGTCGAGTCCCCCAGCGTGCTGAGCCGGATGACCAGCGGCGCTCGAGCCGTCGCCGCCCGCCAGTGGCAGAACGTGATGGGCGAGCTCCACGAGAGCCGCGAGGCGGCCACCCTGCTGCGACGGCGGGTGCAGGGTGAACCCCTCTCGGCCCAGGACACCGACAAGGTCCGCGCGCAGCTCGGGGACCTGCTGCGGATGGTCCCGGCCAGCCTGTTGGCCGTCGCGGGCTCGGCCTTCCCCATCCCAGGCACTGGCCTGCTTACACCTTGGTTGCTGGCCAAGCTGGGCCTGATGCCCTCACGCTGGCGCGAAGCCCACCTGCTGGCCAAGCTGGCAGAAGAAGAGCTTCGCTTGCGAGACAAGGGGCACCACTCGGCGGCGGACCAGGTCCACGCCCTCGCCAGCCAGCTCGGGGACGAGGCGGACGCTCGCGAGCTTGCAGCCAAGAACGCCGCCCTGCTCACCTTCTGGGACGCGAACGGAGACGGGCAGTGGGACCCGGAAGAGCGCCAGGCATACCGCGCCGAGATCACAAAGCTCAGGCAGTTCCCCGAGCGAGACCGCGCCCGGCGCCAATGGTTCGTGCAGGTGGACAGCCAGCTCTTCGGCCCCTGCCGCCTCACCGAACTGCCGACTTTGCCGGGACGAGCCCTGGTCAGCAAGGGCGGTCACACGGGCTGGGTTGCACTACACGACCTGCTCAGTCAGGATGCCCCGACCTGAGCACCAACCCATCCGCGGCTACAGTGCCCTGCCTGGAGGTCATGATGCCTGCTGCTCCCTGGACCACAGCACCCCTCGCCCTGCTGACCCTGCTGGCCTGCGGCGGAAGCGACGCGGGTACGGACACCGGTGTGGTCGTCGACCAGGACGGGGACGGCTTCCCGGCCGCGGTCGACTGTAACGACCAGGACGCCGCGATCTTCCCGGGCGCGGACGAGCTCTGCAACGACCAGGACGACAACTGCGACGGCCAGGTGGACGAGCACCCCACCGACGGCCTGGTCCTCTACGCCGATGTCGACGGTGACGGCTACGGCGGCCTTGCCTACCAGGACATGGCGTGCAGCCCCTCAGATGCTTGGGTCGAGGACAACACGGACTGCAACGACCTCTCGGCCGTCAGCCACCCCGGCGGCACCGAGCTCTGCGACGGGCTGGACAACGACTGCGACGGCAACGTGGACGAGAGCGTAGATGACGCGCCCACCTGGTACATCGACGCCGACGGCGACGGCTATGGCGACCCCACCGTGCCGGTCCAGGCGTGCAGCGCGCCGGACATCTATGTGGACAACGGCGACGACTGCGACGACGACAACGCCGCGCTCTCGCCCGCCACGATCTGGTACGCCGACGTAGATGGGGACGGCTATGGTGGGACCGATTTCACGTCGGTCGGATGCGAGCAACCCGACGAGCATCTGGCGACCGATGACGACTGCGACGACCGGGATGACAGCGTTCACCCCGGCGCCGAAGAGATCTGCGACGAGATCGACAACGACTGCGACGGGACCATCGACGGGCCCGACGCCACCGGCGCCGTCGACTTCTACACCGACGCCGACGGCGACGGGGTCGGCGTAGAGGACGGCAAGACAGTGGCCGGGTGCAGCCCGCCCGACGGCTACGCCGAGACCACCGGCGACTGTGATGATACAGACGCCACTGCCTACCCCGGCGCCTTGGAGGCGTGCGGCGACGGCGTCGACAATAGCTGTGACGGCGAGATCGACCGCTACTGCGAGCTGGCCCTGGAAAACGCCGACATCTTCATCGATGGCATCGACCCCAGCGACTACAGCGGCTATCGCCTGTCTTCCGCCGGGGACCTGGACGGGGATGGCAACACGGACCTGGCGGTGGGCGCCAATGGCGCGACCGGCGGCGGCGCGGTGGCAGGCAAGACCTATATCGTTCAGGGTCCGCTCACGGCCGGCACCACCCTGTCCCTCAGCGACGCGACCGCGTCCATCGCCGGCAACAGCACCTACGACTACTCCAGTGCTGCCTTGGCCATCGGCGGGGATGCCACCGACGATGGCACCGACGACCTGGTCATCGGCGCCTGGGGCGTGGACACCACCACCAGCAGCGTCGGCGCGGCCTACCTGTTCTCGGGTCCGCTGTCGGGCTCTCTGACGCTGGACGAGGCGGACTTCACCGTGTTCGGCGCCAGCAACCTGGACTACATGGGCAAGTACGTGGTGAACGTCGGGCCCGACCTGACCGGCGATGGCGTGGGCGACTTCATGGCCGGAATCCACGGGGACGACGCCGGGGGCGCCTCGGCCGGCGTCATCGCCGTCTTCGCCGGGCCAGTCGCCGGGAGCACCGACAGCGACAACGCCGATGTGCGCATCGAAGGATCCAGCAGCAGCAGCTATGTCGGCTACTCGATGGCCACCCAGGACATCGACGGCGACGGGATGGCCGATGTGCTGATCGGCGCCAGCGGGCAGGCCAGCGCCTACCTGCTCTACGGACCCTTCCAGGGAACGATCAGCGTGGACGACGCCGACGTGCTGGTCGAGTCCCCGACCAGCGACGGCACGGGCAGCAATGTCGTCCTGGGGGACTTCAACGGCGACGGGGCCACCGACCTGGCCCTGGGCTGCAAATACGTCAACTTGGACGAGCTGGACAACGTCGGGGCCTGGCGGGTCCTGAGCGCTCCGTTGGCGGCCACCCTGTCCACCGACGACGCCGTCTTCGTCGTCACAGAGACCACCGCCTACGAGTACATCGGCGTCCAGTACGATCAGGCGGCGGCTGCCGACCTGGATGGGGACGGCGCCGATGAACTCGTGTTTGGCGCGCCCACCGACGACCGGGCTGCGACCACGGCCGGCGCCGTCTTTGTCTTCGCTGGACCCCTGTCCGGCACGACCACCGTCGACAGCGCCAACCTCACCATCTACGGCGAGAGCAGCGGCAACCTGGCCGGCTACGGGCTGGCCCTGGGCGACATCGACGGCGACGGCAGCCTGGACATCACGGTCGGCGCCCGCGGTTGGAACAGCTCGGCGGGCCGCAGCTACGTCATCATCGACCCGGCCTTTTGAGCCAGACCCCGGCTCAGCCCAGCAGCTCTCGGGCGATCCGCCCCGCTCCCCACAAGCCGACGCGATCGTCGAGCACCAGCACCCGCGGCACGCTGGCCGCGAGCTCCGAGAAGCGGCCTTTGGACTCGAAGGCGCGCTGGAAGGCCCCTTGGGGTTGCGCCAACCAGGGACGCAGGCGAGCCGCCACGCCTCCAAGCAGCCAGATCCCACCCCCGCAGAGGTGACATAGGGCCATGTCTCCCGCCTTGGTGCCCAGGGCGGACAAGAGCAGGTCCAGGGCCAGAGCACAGGCCGATTCGCGATCCGCCAGGCCCAGGACTACGGCCCCCTGGCCTTCACCCGAGGCAAGCGCGGCCTGGCGCGCCGCCCGCAGATCCGCGCTGTTGCCGCACCTTTGCTGGGCGAAGTCGAGCAAGTCGCTCATGGCCGAGCCCGACACAACCCGCTCCCAGTCAACGTAGCCGTGTCGGTCCGACAGGAAGGACAAGAGCGCCCGCTGGGCGTCGCTCACCGGCGCGAAGGCCGCGTGGCCGCCTTCGCCTGGGAGCACATGATCGCCGACTCGCAGCGCCTGGCCCAGGCCCGTCCCGACACCGATGATCCCCATCACGCCGCCCACCTCCGGTCGCGCCTGGGACAAAATGACCCGCCCCTGGGCAGGCACCCTGTCGACCCCCATGGCCGCGGCGTGGAGGTCGTTGACCAGCCGGGTGGGGACCCCCAGCCTGGCCGCGTCGACGGACACGGCCGCGTTGGTCAGGCGCGCGGTGTCACCTCGGACCCGGCCGGCGACCGCGATGCAGCCCGCGACCGGACTTGTGGGGAGCCGCGCCACCCATCGCGCAAGCCAGGCCGAAGCGTCGCCATCGAGATCCGCGGTCGCGATGCGCGTGTGGTGGACCAGACGGTCACCGAGATCCAGCGCGGCGCGCAGCGAGGTTCCGCCGAGGTCGGCGACGAAGACCGGGTCGATGGTCATGGCGCCCCTATATCCAGTGGGTGCGGTCGCCCGCGAGCCCGTGATAGCGTGCCGCAGGCACAAGGAGCGTCTCATGAGGTTTGAGGTGGCCGGCGCGTCTCTGCAGGGCGTGCGCGACAACAACGAGGACGCCTGGCGCGTCCTGCCCGAACACGGCGTGTTCGCACTGGCCGACGGCATGGGGGGCCTGGACCACGGCGAGATCATGTCCGCCGCCGCCACCGAAGCCGTGCTGGTGGCCGCCCCCGACCTGGCCGCCCTGGCCCGGCAGATCGGCGGTGATCGCACGGCCAACGCGCGGCGCAGCCTCTTCGATCGCATCGAAGCGCTGTTCCACACCGCCAGCCAGCAGCTCTACGCCAAGGCGGACGAAGCCGGCCTGCGCATGGGCACGACCCTGACCACGATGGTCCTGGCCGTGGACCGCCTGGTCCTGGGCCACGTCGGAGACTGCCGGGTCTTGCGCGTCCGCGACGGCCAGGTCACGCCCCTGACGACCGACCACTCGGTGGCGGCCGCGCAGCTTCGCCGGGGCAACATGACCGAAGAAGAGTACAAGCTCAGCCCCAAGCGCTCGCTGCTCTACCAAAGCCTGGGCCCGATCCCTGAAGTCGAAGCCGACATCGTCGAAGCCGAGCTTGCCCAGGGGGACACCTACGTCATGTGCAGCGACGGCGTCTGGGCCTACCTCGACGACCCGACCCTGGTGACCCTGCTCGGCCAGACCGACCTGGAGCAAGCCGCCACGGCCATCTGCAAGCACGCGGTGGCGAACGGCTCGGACGACAACTGCACCGCGGTGGTGGTGCGGATCCACGACATGGACCCGCACCAGCCTGCCGGCCTCATCCGCTCGCTCCAGGTCAGCCCCCTCTTCCAGGGCTATGCAGACACGGATCTCCGCATGCTCGCCCCCTTCTTGAGCACCCGCGACCTGCTGGAAGCCGACCTGGCCACCCGCGAAGGCGAGTTCTGCGAAGAGATGTACGTCATCGTCAGCGGTGCGGTGGAGGTCAGCCGCCAGGGGATCCCCCTCGCCCAGCTCGGTCCGGGCGCCCACTTCGGACAGCTCTCCCTGGTCGCCGATGTGGCCAGCGCATCCACGGCCGTCGCCCTCTACCCGACGCGCCTGCTGGTCCTTCACAAGGACGGAATCCAGACCCTGTGCAGCCGCCGTCCAGAGCTGGCCACCCGCTTTCTGCTGACCCTCTTGGCCGACACCGCCGAGCGTCTGGTCGACTTCACCGCTCGGATCGGCCGGGCCGAGTCCGCGCTGTACCAGGAATAGCCGCCGCGGTCCCCACCAGGGCTTCAATCTGTGGGATCGACTTGGGAATGTCCGCGGTCAATACCCGGTGCCCGTCTTCGGTACACACGACGTCGTCTTCGATGCGGATGCCGATCCCCCGATAGCGTTCGGGTGCCTGGTCGTCGTCGGCCGGGATGTACAGGCCGGGTTCCACGGTCTGGACCATGCCCGGCTGGCAGCGACGGCTGTCCCCTTTGGCCACGTAGGCGCCGACGTCGTGGACGTCGATACCCAGCCAGTGACCCGTGCCGTGCATGAAGTAGCGCTTGAAGCGCTCGGTCTCGATCAGCCGATCGACGATCTCGTCCTTGCTGGCGTCCGCGGGCAGAGCCTGGGGCAGCCCGCCCTTGAGGTTCTCCACCACGGTGTCGGGCAGGGCTTCTTCGGCCTGGCGGTCGTAGGAGAGCAGGCCCAGATCCACCATGCCCTGGGTCAGGATCCGCACCGATGCGTCGTGAATCTGCTTGTGGCTGACCCCCGGCCGGATCATGGCGATGCTCGCTTCCTGGGCCCTGAGCACTAGCTGATACAGCTCGCGCTGGGGCTGGGTGAAGCGCCCCGAGACGGGCCAGGTGCGCGTGACATCGGCCGTGTAGAAGTCGAACTCGCAGCCCGCATCGACGCAGACCAGGTCGCCCTCGGCCAGGCAATCCCGGTTCTCGACATAGTGCAGAATGGTGGCGTTGGCCCCACCGCCCACGATGGTGGTGTAGCCGGGGCCCGTGCCCCCCTTGCGACGAAAGGCGCCGTCCAGCGCGGCTTCGAGTTCATACTCGAAGACCCCCGGCGCGGTGATGGCCATGGCGTTCTTGTGGGCGTCGCGGGTGATGTCGCAAGCCCGCTGCATGATGGCCAGCTCGGCTGGGGTCTTGACCAGGCGCTGTTCATGAAGGACCCGCGCCGGGTCGATGAAGGCGTCGGGCATGTCCAGGCCGCTGCGACGCGCCTTTCGACGGCCGGCGCGG
>JAADHA010000631.1 GCA_013152105.1 Oligoflexia bacterium
ACCGGATCAGCAGCCGCCCCGACCAGGGTGAGGTGGGCCCGCAGCTTGTGGGGACGGGGCAGGCGGGCGATGGCGTCGATGGCGTGGTGCTGGCCCTTTCCGGGCAGGATCCGCGAAGGATAGGCGAAGCGGATCGGCCGCTGTGGATCGCCCAGGCCCCTTCCCTGCCAGGCGGGGTCGGGCTGGAAGCGCGCGATGTCCACGCCGTTGTGGATGACCCGCACCTTGTCGGCGGACACCCCGGCGTCGGCCAGGACCCGTGCGCTGGCGTCGCTCACCGTGATGACCGCTTGCAGTCCCCGGGCTCGGGTCGCGTAGAAGGCGGCCTTGGCTCGACCGAGAAGCGAGCTCGTGATGCGGGTGCCCGCGGCCTCGCCAAAGTTCAGGTCGTGCACGATGCAGGCCGTCGGCAGGCCAGTCGGCGGCACCTCGATGCTATTGCTGAGGACCACGTCCGGTCGGAAGCGCCGCACCTCGGCCCGGATCGCACGCGCCATGCGCGCCCACTTGCGCCCCTTGCCCAGCCCCCGCAGATCTACCGCCGTCGCCTCGGCCGGGACCATGTGGCGAGCCTGGGTCCAGCCGACCACCAAAGCCACTTCATGCCGGCGCCGCGCCTGCTGGTAGAGGTTCTGGAAGACCGTCTCGGTGCCAGACCAGACATCGGGGGGGTAGCGTCGAGCGGCCATCAGGATCTTCATGGCGCCGTGCCTAACGCGACACAAGGCGGGCAAGAGCGCCGCCTGGGGCTGCCCGCGCTCAGAGCCCCTGGCCCAGGATGAAGTAGGCCACGCCAGAGCCGCTGCCCCCCCGGTCGGCGTCGACCGCACCGACCGCGATGTCGTCGCAGCAGTCCCCGTTGACGTTGCCGATGAAGGCCACAGCGCTGCCCGCCGCGTCACGGGCGGCCTCGGCGATCAACACCAGGTCGGCATCGGCCGGCGTGAGCGTACCCGCACCCGGTGCGTAGAAGACCCAGGCACCACCCGCGTCCGTGCCATTGGTGTCCGCGGCCGGGGCCCCCAACAGCACATCGTCCAGGCCGTCGTTATCGAAGTCCCCGCCGCCCGCCACGCTGTAGCCCAGGTTTTCTCGGGCTTCGTCCCCGACAAAGTGGACATCGGCGTCGGCGAGGCTGCCGCTGAGCACCGGCCCCAGGACCAGGTAGGCCTGGCCCGCCTCGCTCTGGTCACTGTCCGCCTGGGGCGCGCCGACCAGCAGGTCGCTGTAGCCGTCCCCGTCCACGTCTCCAGCCGCGCTCAGCGCCCAGCCGGCCTGGCCACCGTCCGCGTCGCCTTCTAGCGTGGCGCTGGCGTCGTCAAGGGTCAGGGCGCCCGAGAGCGGCCCGGCGAAGACAAAGACCCCACCCAGGCCATCATTATTCGGCCAAGAGTAGGCACCGACCGCAAGGTCAGCGATGCCGTCGCCGGTCGTGTCCGGCAGCAGCGCGACCCGGCTCACCCGATCGTAGCTGTCGAGCCCATCGACCATGGCCGTGGCCGTCGAGAGGTCCACCGATCCCGAGACCGGTCCCGCCACCACATAGGCCCGCCCACGGCTCTGCACGCTGCCATCGCCCTGACCCGACGCCCCCAGGACCAGGTCCAGGGCACCGTCCCCCGTCAGGTCCTGGCCGCCCGCCACGCCCAGGCCGGCGTAGTCGTAGCTCAGCTCGCCCAGAAAGATCGCGTCGGCCGTGCCCAGCAGGTGGCTGCCCGTCGTGGGGCCATAGACCAGGTAGGCCGCACCGCTGTCGGTCCCGCCCAGGTCGGAGCGATAGGCGCCGACCAACAGGTCCGCGAAACCATCCCCATCGACATCCCCCACCCCGGCCAGGGCGATGGCCGCCCCGTCCGATCGCGTTGTGCCTTGCCAGGTGGCCGCGGCGCTGCTCAGGGACAGCGCGCTGTGGCCACCGCTGTCGTCCAGGGCGCCGGTGGCCGGTCCCAGCAGCAGGTAGGCCGCGCCGGCATCGCTGTTGCTGTTGGGGTCGTTGTAGGGCGCGCCGACCCAGACATCGCCCAGGCCGTCGCCGTCCACATCGCCCGCCCTGGCCACGCTGAAGCCGGCCTGGTCTCCGCCGGCCGTCCCCGCCCAGATCCCCTGGGCATCGGCCAAGCTCATATCGCCGTTCAGGGCGCACTCCAGGTCGTCGCCGTTGCAGTTGTTGTCGGCCCCGTCGCTACAGATCTCGCTGGCCCCGGGGTTGGTGCTGGCGTCGGCGTCGTCGCAGTCCGAACCGTCCGGCACGAAGCCCGGAGGCTGGTCGCAGGCGTAGATCTCGTCCAAGGGATCGCCGTAGCCATCGCCGTCCCCGTCCTTGTAGAAGAGCTGGCTGTCGACCGCGTCGCTGACGTCGACGATGCCGTCGCAGTCATTGTCGACCCCGTCGCAGACCTCGGTCGCCGCGGGGTTGATCTCGTCGTCGTAGTCGTTGCAGTCCTCGGGCGTGTAGAAGCCGTCGCGATCATCGTCCTTGGGCGGAGGGCCGGTGTCGACGGTCCCGCCGGAGTCATCGCTTCCCGTGCCGAGTCCGCCGATCTTGGTTCGGCAGGCGAGGACGGACAGGGCCACAAGGGCCGCGGCACACAGAGGGCTGAACTGGAACATCGGGTCTCCTCGTTCGTGGCCCGATGCTACCTCGCCTGTCCCCGAAGGGCCGGCACGATTAGTCCCTGCGCCCAAGACCGGACCACGGAGTCGAGATGTGCAAGCACGACCAGACTGAGGAAAGCAGCGCCGCTGCGCCTGCCCCCCAGGAAGATCACGAGAAGCGCCGAGACGCCTTCGAATCAGATGACGCCTACAAGCTGTACCGCCTGCGCCACTCGGCCGCCCACGTGATGGCCCAGGCGATCCTCCAGATCTGGCCGGACGCCCGGCTGGCCTTCGGTCCCCCCGTCGAAGACGGCTTCTACTACGACATCGACATCCCCGGGGTCACCATCTCCGAGGACGATCTCCCGCAGATCGAGGCCGCCATGAAGAAGGTGGTCAAGCAGAACCAGCCCTTTGAACGCGAAGAGTGGACCAAGGAAGACGCGGTCGCCTACTTCGGCGAGCGCGGCCAGGTCTTCAAGGTCGAGCACATCGGGCGCCTGCCGGTCGAGCGCGTGACCATCTACCGCAACCGCCGCAAGGACGGGGGCGAGTTCGTCGATCTCTGCGGCGGGCCCCACGTCATGCGCACCAAGCAGACCAAGAACTTCAAGCTGCTCAAGGTCTCGGGGGCCTACTGGCTGGGCGACGCAAAAAACCCCCAGCTTCAGCGGATCTACGGAACCGCCTGGCCGACCCGGGAAGCCCTCGACAAATACCTCTACCGGCTGGAAGAGGCCAAGAAACGCGACCACCGCAAGCTTGGCACACAGCTCGAGCTGTTCATGTTCCACGAGTGGGCGCCCGGCGCGGCCTTCTGGCTGCCCAAGGGCGATTCATCTACGACCTGCTGGGCAGCCGGATGCGCACCCTGCTGGCCGGCCAGGGCTACGACGTCGTCAAGACGCCCCTGGTCTTCGACAAGAAGCTCTTCGAGACCAGCGGCCACTGGGAGCACTACCAGGAGAACCTCTACCACTTCCCCGAGGGCCACTTCCTGCAGGACGCACAACAGGGCGAGGGCCAGGGCCAGGGCGAAGACCAGGCCGAGCCCTCGAAGATCCTGGCCCTCAAGCCCATGAACTGCCCCAGCCATATGCTCATCTTCAAGAACAAGAGGCGCAGCTACCGCGACCTGCCCATGCGGATCCACGACCAGGGCGTGCTGCATCGCAACGAGCTCTCGGGCACCCTGTCGGGGCTGACCCGGGTGCGCCAATTCCAACAGGACGACGCCCACCTCTTCGTGACTGAAGACCAGATCGCGGACGAGGTCGGCAAGCTCTTGGACCTGGTCGACCACGTCTACGCGGCCTTCGACATGGGCGTCCAGGTCAACCTGGCGACGCGCCCCGCCGACAAGATGGGCGACGACGCGCTGTGGGACCAGGCCGAAGCCGCGTTGCGCCAGGCGCTGGACGCGTCGGGCAAGACCTACGGGCTCCACCAGGGCGATGGCGCATTCTACGGCCCCAAGATCGACTTCGATGTCTTCGACGCCCTGGGTCGCGGCCACCAGTGCGCCACCGTGCAGCTCGACTTCCAGATCCCGCGCCGCTTCGAATTGTCCTACGTCGGCGCCGACAACCAGCCCCACACCCCCGTCGTCATCCACCGGGCGGTCTTCGGATCCTTCGAACGCTTCATCGCCATCCTGATCGAGCACTACGCTGGCGCCTTCCCCGTGTGGTTGGCACCCGAGCAGGTCCGCGTGATGACCGTCTCCGAGAAGTCCCTGGACCACGGCGCCACCGTGACCGCCGCCCTGCAACAGGCTGGCGTGCGCGTACACTTCGACGACGGGGACAACAAGATCGGCTACAAGATCAAGATGTGCCACGGCATGAAGGTGCCCTACATGGCGATCATCGGCGAAAAGGAACTTGCCAACGGCACCGTGTCCATCCGTTCACGCGACCACGGCGACCTGGGCAGCCTGGATGTCGCCGACTTCGTCACGCGGGTGGTGGGCGAGTCCGTGGTGCCGTTCTGAGGGATCTTCGCCGCGCCGGCCTGCCCGCCAGAGGCGTCGCTTCGTCCCTCAGCGCGGACTCAGCGCGGCCGCCGCCATCACACCACCACCAGCCGGGTTGCTCAGCTCATCGTCGATGGAAAAAACGAGCTGATCCATCGTCCCGCCCAGGTAGGTTGACACGATACAAGAGTACTCTACCAGCAATGTGTGGACCGTTCAGCCCAACAGCAGGCAGAGTTCACCCAAAGATCCCCCGCAACACAAAGAAAAAGGCAGCCGCCAGCCCGGCCCCGACCGGCAGGGTCACCAGCCAGGACAGGACGATGCCGCCAACGACGCGCATGTCGATGGCGCCGACGCCGCGGGCCAGTCCGACGCCGATCACCGCACCCACCGCGACGTGGGTGGTGGAGACCGGCAGGCCGGTCCGGGACGCGATGACCACGGTGGCCGCCGCCGCCAGCTCGGCTGAGAAACCACGGGTCGGGCGCAGCTCGGTGATCTTGGTGCCGATGGTCCGCATCACGCGGTAGCCCAGGGTGGCCAGCCCCAGCACAATGCCGACCCCACCGATGAACAAGACCCACATGGGCGTGCCCGCCTTTTGCGCGACCTCGCCGCCCGATGACACGATGCTGAGCACCGCCGCCAAGGGACCGATGCCGTTGGCCACGTCGTTGCTGCCATGCGCAAAGGCCATGCTGCATGCCGTGAAGATCATCATCGGCGCAAAGACCTTCTCGACGCTGGCAAAGTGGAAGTCTCGGTCCGCCTGGGGGTCGACCTTCACCCGCCCGATGAGAATCCGCCCCAGCACACCAAAGATCAAGCCGACGATGACCGCGGCGCCGACACTGCCAGCCACGGAGAGCTCGATGTGCAGGTGTGAGAGCCCCTTGAACAGGGTCACAAGTGCTATCAGGAAGCCCACCAGGAACAGGTAGAAGGGCCCCAGGGCGCGGGCCCGTCGGAAGGGCTGGTCGGTGTCCAGGATGAGTATCCGAATGCTGGTCATCACCAGGAAGGCCAGCCCCCCGCCAACCACCGGCGAGATCACCCAGCTTGCCACGATGACGCCGATCTTTCCCCAGTGGACGGCGTCGCCACCGATGCCCACCGCGGCGAAACCGACCAGGGCCCCGACGATGGAGTGCGTGGTGGACACCGGCCAACCCTTCAGGCTGGCGATGGCCAGCCAGGTCGCGGCGGACAACAGGGCGGCCAGCATCCCGTAGACCAGCAATTGGGGTTCCGCCATGATCGGGGTGGGATCGATGATCCCCTTTCGGACCGTCTCGGTGACCCGGCCACCGGCCAGCACGGCCCCCGCGAACTCAAAGATCGCGGCGATGAGGATCGCCTGGCGCACGGTGATCGCCTTGGACCCGACCGACGTCCCCATCGCGTTGGCGACATCATTCGCGCCAATGCCCCAGGTCATGAACAACCCGAAGACAACGGCGAGGCCGATGAAAATGGTCCCGTTCTGGGCGATGATCTCCACAGCGTCTCCGTGGGCTCAGGACTGGGTCCTGGTCAGCGGGCGATGACCAGGCGCAGGCGATTTCCGACCTTTTCGGCGTGGTCGGCCAGGTCCCCGATCCAGGCGATGACCTGGTACCAGAGCATGACCGTCACGGGCTTGAGGTCGTCTTCGATGGCAAAGAGGGCGCGGGTGAGCGCCTGCTCCAATTCGTCGGTGCGGTCCTCGGACTTGTTGAGGGTGTCGAGCAGCGCTTCGACTTGTTCCGCCTGCCGTCCCCGGAAGCCAACTTCTAGCAGTTCGTCGAGTCGGCCGATGATCTCGGCGGCGTCGGACACGACAGCGACACAGGCAGCCACCAGCTCCACCAGGATCGGGTCGAGCGCGGGCGGAAGCCGCATATCGCGCTCGATGAAGATCTCGGCGATGTCCTGCGCGGTGTCGGCGATCGCGTCCTGGGCGTGCAGGATCTCCAGCAGGTCTCGGCGATCAACCGGCATGAAGAGGCTGCACGGCAGGTGGACCCGCATGTCGTGCTTGACCTTGTCCGCCTGCTCTTCCAGCTCGCAGATCCGGTCGGCCGCGGCGTGCAGGGCTTCGTCATCGCCAGCGCACAGGGCGGCGACCAGATCCGGCACAAGGTCCGCACACGCACGGACGACCGCCATATGGGCCTGGAGGCCGGTGAAGGGCGAGCGGCCGAACAGGGCCGCGAAGGGGGTCGTTGGCACATCGCACCGGGGGCTGTGGGCGGTTGCGCGGCGAACATAGGCCAATCGAAGCCGCTTCGGTAGTCAGGCCAACCACAAGAGATCGGCCAACTCACGCATGCTCAGGATCCCGAGGGCGCCGTAGTGGGCGCTGTCCTCGTCGAATGCCTGGGGTTCTGCGTCCTCTTGCCAGGGGGCCAGCAGCACCGGCACCTCGGCCGCCAGGTGGTCCCCCGTGATCGAAGACGTACCGTGGTCCCCGGTCACGACCACCCGCAAGCCGCCAGCCTGGTCTAGCTGCCGAGCCGCCCGCTCGCGCAGGAGCCTGCCCAAGGCCAGATCGACCCGCTGTATAAAGTCGCGCTTTGCCAGCGGGTCGTGGTCGTGGGCCGCCACGTCCGTCGCCTTGAAGTGTACCGCCACCGCATGCCACTCGTCCAAGAGCGCTGCCGCCGTGCTGAGCTTGGCCTCGATATCCGTGTCGAGGTTGCCGGTCATGCGCAGGTCCGTCACCGCCTGAAGGCCCAGCGCCCGGGCGACGCCCAGGGCTGTTGTGCAGGACGCGACCATCGCCATTCGGCCAGCCAGCGGGTGCGGGGCACGCAGCGGACCCGCACGCGCGGCACCACGGGTGAGGATGCAGTTCACGGCCGGCAGGCCCTGGGCGACCCGTCGCTGACTCACCGAACTGGCTGCCAGGTGGTGAGCCGCACGATCCAGCAATTCTCGCAGCGCTTCGGCGGTTCGGGCCGACTCCGGGCTGTCGTCGAGGGGTCGAGGGCGCCCCAGCCGTGGGTCGGGGTCGGCGCGCCCCGGGTCGGTGTCGGACACCCGCTCGGACAGGCCCGCACCGGAGAGGACCACCACCACGCGGTGTTCGTGACCCGGCGTGATGGAACCGCGCATGCCACCGCTGAGGCGGACATCGCGGAGCCCAGCCAGGAGCTCGGTGACGCCCTCTCGGATGCGGCCGGCCCGTCGGTCGATCACGTGGCCATCCTGGTCCGCGGTCGCCAGGTTTCCCCGAAACACGACCGAGCCAGGCTGCAAGGCCAGGCCCCGCCCCATGGCCTCAAACAGCCCTCGCCCGATGACCGGCATACCCTGGCGGCCGCCCAGCAGCCCCCACAGCGCGGTGTCCGTGTGCGCCACCTCGCCGTTGGGCTGACAGGTCTGGACCAGGCCCTGCCCACCGGCACCAGCCAGCCTGTGCAGGGTCGGTGCAGTGGCCGCCGCCAGTGGCGTCAAGCCACCCAGGGCGTCATTGGGTTCATCCGACAGACCGTCGAAGATGATGAGCAGGGTCCTGAGCTTGGGGGGGACCACATTTTCCGCTTCGTCGGCGCCACCTGGGTCCATCCAGCGATCTTCAGCCTGGTGGGCCAAGGTCTGGCTGACGTACTCCAGCGCCGCCGACACGGTCTGGTCGATCGGTCCCGAGGCCAGGACGATAGACTCGGCATCCTCGGCCAGGCCCAGCAGATCGTCGTGAATCCAGCGCACCGACTGGTAGGCGTCCATATACGGCGCCGGATCGCGCAGACGCTGGTCACGGGCCCGCCGCGGAAAGCGCGCCAGGTGCTGGGCAGGCTCGGGCACGGCCATCACGAAGCCGGCCGAGTACACGCTGGCACCCGCGGGCAGGTAGCGCTGGAAGGGGGGCAGCAGGTGGGTACCCTCGATGATCAGGTGCTGACCCTCGCGGACGGCGCGCCGCACGACCGCTCGGATGCCAACCGCGACCTGCGCCGCCTGCTGGTGAAAGCCCGCCAGCACGCGCTCACGCGGGTCGCTGAGCAGCTCGCCCCCCTCCAGCAGGCCCCGGAAAGAGTGCGCATGCAGACCCGGCGTGACCTCGGGCGAGAGCACAGCGCGCATGGTCTCGCGGATCATGTCCGTGCTGGAGGCCAGGCGGATCCCCAGCCGGAAAGCCAGGTCGGTCGCCAGCGTGGACTTTCCCGTCCCCGTCGCTCCGCCGATGAAGATCACGACCGGGCGGTCCGCGGTCCGCACCCAGCGCGCCAGCCGGTAGCGCGCCAGCGGACCCGATCCCCACCGTTCCAACAGCACCTGTTCGATCAAGGGCTGGAGGACCGCGTCATCGGCTGCGTCGAGCTGACCGTCCGCGATTTGCCGAGAGACCTCCGCCAGCAGATCGCTGATCGCACCGGCCGAGAGCGGGGTGGCGTTGAAGTCACGGGCCAGCAGCACACGGTCGAGGAGCGGGCTGCGGGGCAGAGAGGGCGAGTCGGCTTCCTCGGGCACAGGCGGCACCCAGCCCGCGTCGTCCAGGACCGCCTGGATCTGTTCTTCGAGTTGATCCGTGGTGATCGAGCCCCGATCGTTGACCCGGTCCCGCACCTGCCGAGCCAGCGGGAAGGCCCGCTTCATGGGCACGCCCCGCGACAGCAGTTCGGCCGTCACGATGCCGGTCTGAAAGTCGTAGGCGCCGTGTCGACTCACGACACGGACACGTTTCTTGCGGTCCTTCTTGGGTGCTGCCATGGCCCCAGCTTGACACGAAGGGAGTGACGCCGCATCGCGGGCACCGCCGCCGGCGCGCTCGGACTACCCTGCGACCATGAAACCACGACCCCCTCTCGCGTCCGCGGCCACAGCGAGGTCCGCGGTGATCGCCGAGATCGACTGGTCATCCGCCGAAGACCTGCCCGACGGCGTGTCGCCACGCTGGCGGGACGCCGAGACCCTGCGCAGGGCGGCCGAGGACCGCGTAGCCAACCCCGGCCTGAGTGTGCTGCGGCGCTTCCTGGCCCCCGCCTTCTCCCAGGTGCTGGCCCGCGAGGCACAGGCCCTGCCCATGCAAGGCATGGACACCGACACCGACACCGACACCGCCCACGGCCATTGCTGCCTGGTCAAACAGCGGCTGCCCGCCCTCGCGCGGCTGATGGCCGATGAGCTCACCCGAAGGATCCTGGGCGCGGTGATCGGCGTCACGCTGCCTCCGCGGGTCGTAATGCACGTCTGGCGCCACGAGCCCGGCGACAAGCCGGAGACCAGCCGCGAGGGACCGCGCGATGGACCTCGCGATGCCGTACACTTCGCGCTGGGGCTCAACCTGGGCTGGGCCGCCGCGGACGGCGGGGCCCTGGCCCTGGGCAGCTTGAACCCGGACGGTCAGCCAGATCAAACGCAGCGCTGGCTACCCCACGACGGCGATCTCTGCCTGTTTCTGCCCACCGCGATGTCCTGGCGGGCGGTCGAGCCCGCGCGACGGACGCGGTGGTCCGTGGCGGGTTGGTGGGCCTTGCCCTGACCCGACACACCGAGCGCGCGGGCGATCCAGAAGGACCGCCGTCCACGCTCAAGACCCGCCTAAAAGGTCTTGCGACGCCCGTGACGCTTGAGGGCCTTCATGCGGCCACCCGGCTTGCGCTTGACCAGGAATCCGTTGCGACGCAGGCGAACCTTCTTGAACTTGGCACGCAGCTTGGCGCGATGGCGGGCGGACTTGTTGGCCATGGGAGACTCCGTAGACGTCAGGGCCCCGCGCTATAGCCCGACCTGCCACCAGGCGCACACCGGGCGCTGGGCGGAACGGGGCGAGGAGCCCGTCGCTTCCTACTGGGCTGAGTCCGACGCGGGTGGCAACCGACGAAGCGCGGCGCGCTGGGTCTCGTCCAACACGCCCACATTGTAAAGATGCTCTCGGGTCGCGGCCTGGCTCGTTCCCAGGTCCTCGGCGACCTGGGCCAGCCACTCAGGGCTTGCGAGGCCCAGCGTCTGCGAGGCAATCGCAGCTTGAACCGCGCCTGGAGGCATCAGGAACATCGCCGCGAATGCATTCGCCCGACGCTCGAGTTCCCTTGGCGCCCATGGTCCAGACGCAATGGCCAAACGCCAGCCAAAGGAACGGTCATGGAGCAGGTGGCACAGTTCGTGGGCGAGCGTAAACCTGCGACGCTGCTCTGATTCATTGGCCACCCGGTTCAGCAGGATCGTGGGCAGGTGCTCTTCTGAGGCGATCGACACAGCCCGGATCGTCTCATCAGCCAGGTCGACTGGCCGCACTGCGACGCCCAGACGCTGTAGCACCCCGTCGATGTCAACCCGGCATGAGGGGCTGAAGGGGATATCGAGGGCGGCGTGCGCATCCAAGGCCAACTGATACCCATCGGTCCAAGCGGAATCTGCGCCGGTGCGTACCGGCTCATCCCGCACCATCGACCGTAGCGTGTCGTTCTCGCTCCCGACCGCGTAGGCAGCCAACACCGATCGGGCGAGCACCATGGCGTCGGCCCTCCTGATCGTCGGGCTCACGCAACCGAACATGAGCGCCGCGTGGCAGTTTCCCGGAACCACAGTCTGCCCATCGACCGCGTCACCAAGAAAGACACCGCTTGCCGCTTCGGTCAACTCACCCACGGTAGACCGGAGCAACTTGAGGCCCGAACGAACCGAGGCCGCGGTCTCGCCAAGGCCCGCCAGCCACGCGAGATTGGATTCGCGTCTATCCACCCTGGCCAATGCGGCGGTCCGTCGCTTCAGCCCCCGAACCGCCCTTGAGTTGGGGAGACGAGCCACGAGCTGGTCCATGGCCGCCGCCATGACCGTATGAAGCGGCCGCGCGATCTCCTGCGGATCGAAGCGTGCCCTGCCCGTCGGAATGACGAAGCGCGCGTGACCAAGCGTTGCGGGAGGAGCCCCGTCCCCCCAAGAGATCTCGACTTGCGAGCGGAAGCGCCGAATCAGGACATCTGGGAACGGACCCCCCTCCCTGGCCGCCCAGAGCGCGTGCCTCTGCCACCAACGATACCAGGACTCATTCCACTCGTCTTGACGACCATCGGTCATCGCCGGTGGTGCAAACTCGGTCCGACGAAGGTTCTGCCATGCGTCACCCCCCACATTGCGAACAGGGAAGCGCTCCTCGTGGAACATCGGGCCCCAGTTGCTGACAAGCCAGTCCAACAGTGGGTAGAGATACCAGTAGGTCGATTCGATGCGTTCGCCGTCTTGCACTTGCTCACAAAGGTTCCGGCCTTCGACCCACAGTTGAAACGAGCCCCAGGACTTGGCCCGCTCCGGCGTGGCAGCCTCCTCATCGTCGGGGTCGCGCAAGAAAGCCATGCGCACCGCAAAGCGCGAAGTATCGCCAGCGAGCATCTCCCACATGACGGACATTGGGATCACACCCTCCAGAACCGGCCGTCGTTCTGAACGCAGCAGGCGCACCCTTCGCGAGTAGCGTACCGATTGCTACTGTACTCCACGACCACTTCGTCCTCTTGCTGAGGAGACTACCATGGCCGTCCGGGCCCGGCACTTTGCCAGCGACTCTCGCGAGTAGGACGCGACACAGCCTCACTCACCCACGCCCACACC
>JAADHA010000244.1 GCA_013152105.1 Oligoflexia bacterium
CGGGCCGAGGCGAAGCGGTCGTCGGGGTCTTTCTGGAGCAGGCGCAGGCAGATCTCGTCGAGGCGCGCGGGCAGGGTCGGCGCCAGTTCGCGGGGCGGACGGGGAGCACGGTTGAGGTGCTTGTCGAGGTAGCCGGCCAGGTTGCGCGCGTTGAAGGGCCGACGGCCGGTCAGCATCAGGTAGAGCACCGCCCCCAGCGCGTAGAGGTCGGCCCGGGCATCGACGGGACCGCCGACGATCTGCTCGGGGGCGATGTAGGCCACCGTGCCTACGACCTCGCCAGCGACAGTCAGGTCGACACCCAGGTCCTTGACGACGCCGAAGTCCATCAGGCGGACGGATCCATCGTCCAGCAACATGATGTTGCTGGGGGTGACGTCCCGGTGTACCAGGCCGCGGTCGTGGATGTAGGCCAGCGCCTCGGCCGTTCGGGTCAGCACACGCTGGGCGCGCTCAAAGCGCCGATTGGGAGGAAGCGAGCGCCACAGGTCCACCGCAACGCCCAGCTCTTGACCCACCAGCACCTCGGTCACGAACCAAGGGCGCTGTTGGTACAAGCCCGCTTCGTATACCTTGAGCACCGATGGATGGTCCAGGCGCGACAGCGCTAGGAATTCTCGTTCCATGCGGCGCGCGACCTCATGCGCACGACGCACCGGCAACATCAATTTGAGTGCGCGCCGCGCGCCAGAGGCCGTGTGTTCGACCTCGAGCACCGTCGCCATGCCCCCGCGACCCAGCTCTGCGACCACCCTGTACGGGCCGATCATGTCGCCGGGCTGGGGGATAGACGCGAGTGCCGGTTCCATTGGACCTGGCCCGGGGGAGGAGTTCGGGGCAGCTTCACACCGCGCATCAACACGCGACGGAAGCAGAATCCTACCGACTTCTGGCCCCCGCCTCTATAATCGACTGCATTATCCAGGTGGATGGCATGCGACTGGAAGCACACGCTCGGACTGATCCCGGCCCCGTCCGAGAAAAAAACGAGGACGCGTTCCTGGTGGACCTCGACACCGGCCTCTTCATCGTGGCCGATGGCATGGGCGGCCACGCCGCGGGCGAAGTCGCCAGCGCCATGGCCGTCGAAGTCATCAAGGACATCCTGCTCGGTGACCAGGACCCCGACGAGACCCGCCTCGATCGGGCCACTCCCGACAGCGAAGAGACCATCCGCGAGCGCCTGCGCTACGCGATGAACCAGGCCAGTCAGCGGATCCGACGGGCGGCCATCGAGACGCCAGCCCAGGCCGGCATGGGTACCACGGTCTGCGTGCTGCTGATCGACGACGATCTGGCCCACCTCGGACACGTCGGCGACAGTCGAATCTACCTGTTGCGCTCGGGTCGTTTGCAGCGCTTGACCCGGGATCACACGGTCGTTCAACAAGAAATCGACGCGGGCAGGTTGACCCCCAAGCTGGCCCGCATCGTTCCTCACAAGAACATCCTGACCCAGTCGGTCGGCTACCACGGCCCGGTAGAACCCGACACATCGACCCGTCCCGTCCGCCCCGGCGACATCTTCATCATCTGTAGCGATGGCCTCACCGACCCCTTGGACGACGACCAGATCACGCGGATCTGCCTGGGCGCGCCACTCGACCAGCTCGCCGAAGAACTCATCCAGGAAGCGATTGACGCAGGCGGGGATGACAATATCACCGCCGTGGTGGTCGGCATCCTGGACGACTGAGGGCCGCGCTTCCCTACTGAGCCAGCGTGCTCACGTCGTCGACCACGGCCCGTGTAGGAGAGCGCAGCAGCTTGAGCAGGCCGCGCGTGTGCTCACTGCGACCGTAGAAGTCGCCGCCGTCACCGTCCTGCAAGACTTCCAGTGTCTCGGGCAGGGCCTTTCCTGCGGACTCCAGCTTCATGGTGAAGCGAGGCTGAAGATCCTTTGGTCCGTCGTCGGCCTGGGGGTCGACATACCGGGTGCCCTTGAGCTTGAGCGCCTTGCCCATCCAGGTGGTGAGCTGTTCGTCGACGTCGCCCTCGGCGGCATCGGCGCGAACCCAGGCCGCCTTCTTGGGGTCGTCGGGGTTCTGCTGTACGGCCTGGACGGTCATGGCATCTTTGCCCGTGCCTGTGCTGATCTCGGCCCGCGCGATGTCCGGGCGCTTGAGCGACCACAGCGAGCGATCAGGCAGGCGGGTCTTGGCGTACTGCAAGGTCTTCAGAAGCTGGTCGTCGACCAGATAGACGGTCTTCGTGTCCTCGTCCCGCACATAGCGATCCTTGGTCCCATAGGACTCGCCGCCGATCGACAAGGTCGTGGCTTTTCCGTGTCGGGTCAGGACAAGCGACTCTTTGGGGGCGTCCAGGCCGATCTCGGCCAGCTTGGCATCGTCGAGCTGGTCGAGCTTGCGCAGGGCGTACAGCGGTGAGAGGTCGGCCAGGAGCTTGTCGCCCTTGTCGCTGGCCTTGAAGACGCTCTTGCGTTCGATTCGCTCGGTGGTGGGCTCGGCGGCGGGCTCGGCGGGGGGAGCCGGTTCCACGGGCGCGTCGGCGACAGGCGGCTTGGGCGGGAGCTTCCGGTCTTCCCACTTTGTGGTGCTGACCCAAAGGTAGCTGCCGTGATCGTCTTTTTTGCGAGTGATCGTGGTCTCAGCGTCCTTGCTCTTCCAGACGATCGAGTCGATCTGGTCGGCATCGCCGGCCAGCAAGACAACCTTGCCGTCCGCGTCGGGAACCGGCGCAGCCGTCCAGCGGAACCAGGCGCCCAGCAGCAGCGCGACCAACAACGTGGCGTAGATAATGACCTGACGCATCAGTTCCTCCGAGCGCGGCGACGGCGCAAGCTGAGGCGGCCGATGCCCAGGGCCAACAAGCCCAGCGGCAGGAAGACGGCCGAGCCATAGAACCACAAGCCCTGGCCTTCCTTGGTGTGCTGGATCTTCACGTCCTCTTCGGAGCTGGTCTCTCCTTTGAGGGCGTCGTCCTCGGTCAGCCAGCTCAGCGCGTCCAGGGCCAGTTGTCCGTTTCCGCTGTAGGGCACGAAGAGGTCCGATGCCCAACCCGCGTCGCCGATGACGACCACCCGGTACTCATCGCTGGGCGCCACCTTGGGCTTGTGGGGTTTGGGGCCCTTCTCATCGGCGGCCGGCAGGACCGGCGCGGCGGTGTGATTGGACGGGCCGCTGACCGCGACGCCGAGGGTCCACTGCTTTCGTTTCTCAGTGGCAGCCTGGAACTTCAGATCGCCGTTGAGGTCCTGCCAGGCCACGGGCAGAGACCGGATCGTGGTCTGGACCTTGTCCGGTGGATTCTTGTCCTGCTCGATCGCCACCGCCCCCGGAAAGGCCATGGCGACCTGCTGGGAATTGCGCGACAGCGTGGTCACGGATGGGTGCGAGGAGAACTTATTGGTCACCAGGTTGAGCTGGTCCCCAGGCCCCCCTGTGACCTTGAGGAAGTAGTTGTCGATGACCAGCGGATGGGCCATATCGGCCGACAGGCCCATCGGCTTCAACAGGCCGCTGAGGTCGCTGCCGCCGGGGTCCAGGCCGATGAACAAGGCGCCGCCGCCCACGCGGTAGCGGTTCAAGGACGCGATCTCTTCATCCAAAAAAGGCTTGGTCGGCCCCATGACAAAGACCACATCAGCGTCGTCGGGAACGGCACTGCCCAGGCCATTCGCCAGGCCCAGCTCCTTGACCTTGTAGTTCAGGCCTGTGAGGAGCTGCTTGAGGGTGTTGAGTTTTCGGTCCTTTTCGCTAGCCCGCCAGTACAGCTCGCCATGACCGACGGTGAAGTACGCGATGTGGGGTCCACGGGCCAGCTTGGCCAAGGACTTCTGTAGTTCCTGGTCCAGATCCTTGAGCTTGCGGCGCGCGCTCTCGAAGTCGTCGCCGATCTTCACGCGCTCGATCTGGTCGCCCCTGACGAAGGCCACGTAGCCGTTGTCGCGAACCTTGAGTTCCTTGGCCAGGCCCGGCTCGAGGGCGTGGTCGACGTACTCGACCTGGAGCTTGTCGCCCGAGATGCCGTCGAAGTAGCTCTTGACCTCAGCCCCGACATCGCTGGCGGTTGGGAAGAAGGCCACGACGCGCAGCGGTTCTTCCAGGCTGTCGACCATGGCCTGGGTGCGGCTGCCCGCCTGGGCTGTCTTGAAGTAGCCCAGGTCCCAGCGCTTGTTTGTTTGGCTGGCGAGGTAGTTCAGAGGCACCAGCATGGACAGCGCGAAGCTGACCGCCAAGGCTGACATCGCGCCTTCGCGGACCAGCTTGGGGATGCTCTGGACGGGGGACAGGGCGAGCGCGCGCTGAATGGACAGCAGGGGCAGTGTGCCCGCCAGCCAGGCGATGGGAGCCAGCGCCAGCATGGCCACGGACCAGTGATCCGCCGCGTCTGATTCTAGCGACAGTGCGTTGAGCACCGGGTCTGTGCTGAGCCCGTAGAGGACCAGCGAGAGCAGGCCGACCCCACTGAAGATCAGTCCCAGGCCATAGGAACCCTGCTGGTGGCGGGGCGCCTTGGATCGCGCCGCGAAGAGCAGGCCGAGCGTCACGAGAACGCTGACCAGCCCCGTCCCGTCCAGGATGTAGCGCCAGGACTCGGTGCCGCCGCCGAACATGCGTTCGCCGACGAAGATCAGGACGAATCCCAGGACCCATGTGAAGCTTCCGAGACTCACACCCACCTCCGCGCTTTGAGCGCCCGCGTGGCGAGCAACAGGAAGCCGAAGCTGACCGAGGCGTAGTAGACCAGGCTCTCGGTGTTGATCCGGCCGCGCATGAATGGCTGGAAGTGTCTGTCGAACAGCGCCATATAGGCGAAGATCGACTTCAGCGGCGGCTCGGATATGCGACTGAGGAGCCAGGCCAGGATCAGCACGCCCACGATGCTTCCGCCCAGAACCGCGGCCAGGATCTGGTTGCGGCTGATCGTGCTGGCGAAGACCCCGATGGCGACCACCGCGGCACCAAGCCCAAACAGCCCCAGGTAGCCGGCACCGATCTGCGACCAGCTCACCTTTCCGTTGATTTGGACCAGCAAGGGCATGTACAGCGTCAATGCCTTGATGATGACCAGGAAGCTCAAGGCGCCAAGGTACTTGCCGGCGATCACCTGGGCTTCTGTCACCGGGGCCGTCTGGAGGAGGGCCAGGGTGCCGTTGGCACGCTCGCGGGCGATGGTGGGCATGGCCAGCAGGACACCACCGATCATCACGGTGACCGTGCTGGCTTCCATGAAGGACTCCAGCACGTCGCTGCTGTACTTGGGTTGGAAACCGACCGCGTAGACGTTGAAGGCCAGCCCATCGAACAGCAGCATCAGGGCCAGGATCACCCAGCCCCACCACGAGTTCAGGAAGCTGCCCAGCTCGCGCAAGGCGATGTGCAGGATGGCGCTCACTTGCGATCCTCCGTGAGGTCCAGGAAGACGTCCTCGAGCTGAATCGCCAGGCCATCTTCGACCCGGCGCACACCGATGCCAGCGGCAACCAAAGCCTCGACCAGCGCTTCGGGGGCGTCCTCATTGAGCAGGACATAGGCCAGAACCAGCCCGGCCCGTGCCTTCAGCGTGTGGCCCTTGACCAGTGGACTGGCTTCCAAGAAGGCACCGACCGCGCCCGCGTCCCCTCGCAGGGTCAGGCTGACGTGGTTCTTCGCGACACCACCGGCCAGCCCGCCGATGGTCGGCGAGATCGGGTCTGAAGACCCGTCGGGTTCCGCCACCAGGCGCCCGCGCTTGAGCACCAGCACGCGGTCGCAGGTCTGACTGATCTCCGGCAGATTGTGGCTGGAGATCAACACCGTGCTCTCTTCGGCCAGGGCACGGATCACGACGCGCATGCCGCGGATCTGGGCCGGATCCAGGCCGCTGAACGGTTCGTCGAGGATCACCAGCTTGGGGCGATGGATGATCGCCTGGGCGATCCCGACGCGCTTGCGGTACCCGTGGGAGAGTTCGGAGATGAGCTGGTCGGCGCGATCTTCGAGTTGGGCCTTGGCCAGCACTTCGGGCAGGCGAGACTTGATCGCCTGGGCGCTCATGCCGCGCAAGCTACCGACATAGCGCAGAAAGTCGCTGACGCTGAGGTCTTCATAGAGCGGTGGTTCTTCCGGCAAAAAGCCGATCCGCTTGCGAAAACCAGTCGGAGCCTCGGTCATGTCGACGTTGTCGATCTTTACGGTGCCGGCCGAGGGGGCCAGCAGGCCGGCCAGCACCTTGAGGGTGGTCGACTTTCCTGCACCGTTTCGACCGAGAAAGCCAACTACTTCGCCGTTTGCGATGGAAAATGAGATCTCTTTCAGCGCGCAAAACGTGCCGTAGTAGCGGCTGAGGTTGTGGACCTCGATCATCCGACCTCCAGGGGAAGCAGCGGCACGATTACCCCGTTGAGCAGCAGCGTGCGCCACTGAATGAGGGTCAATGGGGCAGCGAAGACCCCCAGGTTCGGGAGCGCCATGGTCCGGGAATACGCCGGTCCTGGCCAGGCGTTCCCTTTTTTTTGCGAGTCCGTCGAGGGGGAATAGGCGCTGCCCATGGCTCGACAAGCTCCGCCTTCCCCGCTCCGTCGCCTGCTGACCTATGCCGGCAAACACCGCAAGACCGTTCGGGCAGCCGCGATCTGCAGCGTGCTCAACAAGCTCTTCGACCTGGCCCCGCCCGCGCTGATCGGGATCGCGGTCGACGTGGTCGTCAAGCGCCAGGACTCCCTGTTGGCCCGTCTCGGCGTGGTGGATGTGGGCCACCAGCTCGTCCTATTGGCCGGCCTGACCGTGATCATCTGGGGGCTCGAGAGCCTGTTCGAGTATGCCTTCGGGCTGCTGTGGCGCAACCTCGCCCAGACGGTCCAGCACGAGCTGCGGGTCGACGCCTACACCCACATCCAGCGCCTGGACGCCGGGTGGTTCCAGGACCGCAGCACCGGTGGCTTGATGGCCATCCTCAATGACGATGTCAACCAGCTCGAGCGCTTCTTGGACGGCGGGGCCAACGACCTGCTGCAGGTCGCAACGACCGTGGTGATCGTGTCGCTGTCCTTCTTTGCGCTCTCCCCTGGGGTCGCCGCCCTGGCCCTGCTGCCCATCCCCGTCATCCTGTGGGGCAGCTTCCGCTTCCAGCGCCGCATCGCGCCGCGCTACGCCGAGCTGCGTGCGCGCGTCTCGACCCTGTCGGCCACGCTGGCCAACAACCTGGGTGGCATCGAGACCATCAAGTCCTTCGCCACCGAGGACGCAGAGGTCGCCCGAGTCGCCGCCCACAGCGATGCCTACCGGTCCGCGAACCGCCAGGCCATCCGCCTGTCCAGCGCCTTCTCGCCCCTCATCCGAATGGCCATCGTCGTGGGCTTCACGGGGACCCTGCTCTACGGCGGCAAGCTGGCCCTGGACGGCTCCATGGCCGTGGGCACCTACAGCGTCCTGGTCTTCTTGACCCAACGCCTGCTGTGGCCCTTGACTCGCCTGGGTGCGACCTTTGATCTCTACCAGCGCGCCATGGCCAGCACGACCCGCGTGCTCGACCTGCTGGACACGCCGATCTCGCTCCAGGATGGTGGCCAGGCTTTCCCCTTGGATCGGGTGCGAGGTGACCTGGAATTCGCTGGCGTGGACTTTGGCTACCCAGACAGCGGCCCGGTCCTGCGCGACTTCGACCTGAAGGTTCCCGCGGGCAGCTCCGTCGCGGTGGTCGGCCCCACGGGCGCTGGCAAGAGCACGCTCATCCGGCTGCTGCTGCGCCTGCACGACGTCGACGCGGGGCGGGTCTGCCTGGACGGTCAGGACGTGCGAGAGCTGCGCCTGCGAGACCTGCGCAAGGCGGTCGGCCTGGTCAGCCAGAACACGTTTCTCTTCCCGGGAAGCGTTCACGAGAACATCGCCTATGGCTGCCCCGGGGCGACGCGGGCCGAGGTCCAACAGGCGGCCATGGCGGCCGAGGGACATGACTTCATCACGGCCTTGCCCCATGGTTATGACACGGTGGTCGGTGAGCGTGGCCAGAAGCTCTCGGGTGGGCAGAGGCAGCGTCTCTGTATCGCCAGGGCGCTCTTGAAGGGCGCGCCGATCCTGGTCCTGGACGAGGCTACCAGCGCCGTCGACAACGAGACCGAGGCCGCCATCCAGAAGAGCCTGGACCGCCTGCAGGCGACCCATCGCAAGACCATGGTCGTGATCGCCCACCGCCTGAGTACCATCCGGCACGCCGACCACATCGTTGTGATGGACCACGGCCAGATCGTCGAGAGCGGTAGCCACGAGACTTTGGTCGCCGCCGGTGGCTTGTACGCTCGGCTGTGGGCGGTGCAGACCGGCCAGCGCGCGCCCGCCGCCGCCTGAGACGGCAAACCCCCGCCAGGCCTATCCTGGCGGGGGTCCGTGGGCCTTTAGCGACTTCCAAGCGCCCCGTCTCCAGGGCCAGCTGGCACCGATTGCTGCCGAGACCACACCATTGCAGCCTCGGTTCACGATGAAGGATCTGCTTCGCCGTGCTTGGAAGGACGCCGGGTCCTCACAGCGCCTTGTTTGCATGGCGCGTGCCAACTGCGAGGGGCGCAGCGCACGGGCACCTCGTCGACGAGCTGGGGTGTCGCCGTCCCAGATCCCAGGACCCCAGTGGGGTGCAGGTGTCCCACTGGGGCTCGGGCGACCCAGCGTCCCTCAGTGCATCTCGGCGCGGGTCAGGTCGTAGAGGTCGTCGAGCAAGGTGATGCGGCCCACGAGCACCGACCTCGAGTTCGACCTGCCACACGACCTGGCCATCGGGGGTGATCTCCGAGACGATCCCCGAGCTGGTCCAGGCCGTCAGGTAGTTGCCATTGTCCAACCAGCGCCCATCGCCGAGGAGCTGGATGAAGCGGCCCTGGGGATCCTTGTACTGCCAATCCACCGTGAGCTTCTTGGTGTCCTCGTCCCAGCTATAGGCCATGACCCGCGAGGTTGTGGGGTCGTGGTGGTACCCGTTATCGAACACGACCATGCCCCCATCCCATAGCTGACTCATGTGGCCGTGACTCCACCAGCTTCCTTCGGTTGGCGTGGTGAAGTCGCTCACGTCGTCGAATTCGGCACCCCGCAAGGAGTCGCCGATGCGCCACACGATGTCACCGGTGCTGCGGTCGATGCGAAAGAGCGAGTCGAGGTTCTTCGACATCAAGTAGAGATCGTCCTGGCTGTCGACGTACATCAGCGAATTGCTGTGGGTCCAGTCGAACGAGTCCAGGCCGTACTCGTACGCGCTGGCGTGTTGGCACATCCAGTAGGGATCGACCGGGTAGTCATCGAAGAAGTTGAAGATCTCGGTCGGCGTGTCCGCGTCCGTCGCGCCCTCGTCGATCTCGTAGATCACGTCGCCTGTCAGGTACCAGTCCTGCCCGGTGATGTCCTGCGTGCTGTCCCCGTCCTTGCGCCAGGTCGCCGGGACCGTCCGCTGGTCCAGCCCGATCCAGGCAAAGCGGTTGTCGGGAAGCTCCACGAATGCGTGGTGACCGGTCAAGGTGCGGGTCTCGGTCGTGTAGCTGCCGTCCATCGCGACGCGGATGATCCGCCCGACGTCCTCGATCTGGTTCTTGTCATTGACGTTGAAGAGCAGGCTGACGCCATCCCGTGCAGGCTTGGGGGTCGGCACGCTGAGGCCCGCGGGAGCCCGGTAGTACCAGACCACGTCACCGTCGCGGTCGATGATCACCATGAAGTTGTCGGAGGCCTGGAGCTGACTGGTCAAGATGTAGCCGCCAGGGCGCTGCAGGTCCCGTTCATCGATGGTCAGCGAGAAGCGGGAGAGATCGGCGGGGGCTGGATCGAGGTCCACCGTGACATCGCCGCTCTGGTAGATCGTGCCGTCGCTGGCCTTGGTGATGGCGTGCAGATCATAGGACCGTCCAGCCTTGAGCCCAAGCACCACAGCCTGATGACTGGTCCCTGTCGATTGCACGGGGGTCGCTACCCAGTCACCCCCGTCCAGGGCGGACTCCACATAGCCGTCCCCTTCTACCGGCGAGGTCCAGCTCAGGCTGACCACCGTGGGGATTACGTCGCTGACGGCACCCGACACGTCTGACAGATCACCGTCATCGACATCGAAGTCATAGCCCGCAGGGGTCGTCCCACCATCGGTGGACGTCGCGCTTGTTTTTCCCGTGTCACTGGCTTTGGGTTTGCATGCCGGTGAAATAGCCAGCGACAACCACATCGAGAACATCAGTACCGACACTTGTGCCTCCGGTGGGCGCCTCCAACCGGCGCCACGCACGACCGGGAAGGTACCAGCCCCGTACCCCACCCGCCACCGCACCCCTGCGGTGCCACGCGAAGCCCGTGACCCTGCCAGATCTGTGGCCTAGGGTATAGGTGTCGCCACGATGATCCCAACATTCTTCACGCTTCTCCTGGCTTGCCAGACACCTGCTGCTTCCACCGCTCGGCCGCCAGACGGACTGCCTGCTCCAGAGACGGGCTTGGCCCGTGGCGCTCCGACTCCCGTGGCCACGCTGGACCTGGAAACCGCGCGCTACGGCGTCAGTGTCCCCAACAGCGTCAAGGGCATCGCCGTCGCTTGGGATCCACAACGCAAGGAAATCTGGCATTCCGGCATCTTCTCGACCTGGCTTGTCGCCAACGACCCGGACACCGGCGATCCAGTACGCGCCGTGGACATCCATGTCGATGGGTTCAACCCTGCGACGCTCTATATTGACGCCAGGAGACGGCGATTGTTTTGGGTCAACTCCCGCAAGGAGCAGATCCGCGTCGTGGACCTCGACACGGGCAAGCTGGTCAAGCAGATCGATGTCGACTCACGCGGCCTCGCGCACTACCCGACCAGCACCCACGCGCTGGATATTGCTGACGGCCGCCTGTGGGTCTTCAATGCCAACACGGGCACCCTCAATGGCTATGACGCCTCTGGGGGCCAGTCGCGGCCTCTCACCGGCGTCTCACGAGTTCTCGACATCTCGGTCGCACCGTCCGGCGGGAAGCTGGCGCTCATCGACATCCCCTCGCCACGGTCCGCCCGCTTGCTGGTGATCGACACGGTCGCCGGCCGCGCGGTCGAGGCCTGTCGCTTCGATGGCCGCCCTCCCAAGAACGTGCTGCTGCTGGATGACGGCGACCTGGTCCTGGGCGGAGCGCACCTGCGGCGAGTCGACAGCCACTGTTCAACGCGCTGGACGCTGGACCTCTCCGAGCCTCCCGCCAGCCTGGCGCTGCTCGGGGACACCCTGGTGGCTCCCCTGCCGACTGGCGGCGTGCGGGACGGCGGCATCGGCAGCCAGGTCGCCCTGATCGACCTGGCTACTGGCACCCTGAAGGCCAAGGTGCCCAGTCGCTATGAAGCGCGGCATGTCGCGGTCGATGCCGCCGGGGGACGGGTCTTCGTGGGCAACGCCGCAGACGGCAGCATCAGCGTCATCCCCCTCGCGGATCCGGCTGCGACCCACATCCTTTTGGTGGCCAGCTCAGCGGACGATGTCGTCGTCGATCCGACCACCGGTGACCGCTACGTGCTGTCTCGCCTGGGGGGCAGCCGGATCTACCGCTGGAAAAAGGACGGCTCCGTCGAGTTGTTCGCCGACCAGGCCCCCTGGCCCTTTGCCTTGGAGATCGACCTGAAGCGTCGCCTGCTGGTCGCCCCCAGCTTCTTTGAAGCCCGGCTCTACGTCTGGCCTCTGGATGGCGGTGATCCACAGACCATCGACCTGGGCATTCCGGGATCCTACGGCGACACCCTGGGCGAGCTGGGCTACGACCCTGAGACCGGCGTGGCCGCGGTCATCATGCCCGCGACCGGCTGGCTGAGTGTTGTGGATGTCGACACCGCCAGGATCCACTACACGCATCGGTTCGAGTCCCTCGCCTACGGCGAAGAGGCGGGCCCGGGCTCGGCCAGCGTGGCCGTGGCGGCGGGCAGCGTCTACGTCGCCGGTCCAGTCCTGGGCAAGACCTGGCGTCTGGGCCTGGATGGGGACGGTGTTCTGGCCAGCGGCAGGCTTCGGGCCGCGTCGGGCCCACACCACCGACCCGACCGAGGCAGCGTCTACGCCTTCAACCGGTTCCACTTCGACGCCGACGCCGGGAGGCTCTTCTTCGGAGCCCACGTCTTGGACCCCAAGACCCTGGTCGAGACGACGACCCTGGACGGTGATGTGAAGGTGGTCTACAGCGACGCCCAGCGCCTGATCGCCCTGGGCGTTGGCGCCGACGGCCACGGGGACGACATCGTCACCTTGGACCCGACCAGCCTGGCCGAGACCAGCCGGATCCCGGCCCTGGCATCGCCCACCACGCACGCAGAGGGGGCCTTTGACCCCACGACGGGTGTGATCTACCTGGCCGACCTGGCACGGGCCCGCGTGAGCGGCTTCCGGGTCGAGTAGTGAGACGGGGTGGACGTCCCGCAATTCCTCGGGACGCCCTGCCGTCGAGCCCCTACTCGCAGACCTTCAGCACCGTCAGGAAGGGGGGTGCCGGGTTGGCGCAGGTCGTGCATTGCAGGGCCAGGATCCACGTCCCGTCGCTGGACAAACCAGCGAAGTTCCCTTCGGCGCTGGTGTCTGAACTCAGGCTGAGGCCCGTGCCACCTGCCACTGGAAAGTGCCACAGATCGTCGGTGATCAGCTCGAGGTCCAAGAAGGTGTCTTCCAATTCGGCGGGCGTCTTGCCCGCGACGTTCGGCGTGGGCGAGGGCAGGTTCTGACCTCGCAGGGAGTCCAGCCCTCGGGTCTCAACTGGCCCCGGGGCCAGCTCTACTAACAGAATATCGCCGTACTCGGCGGACCTGCCGCGGGATCGATGGTCATGATCTGAGGGGGTTGAGCGCAGGCGAGCAGGAGTAAAGGCAGTCTGTTCATGCCAGGGTCGCACCAGTA
>JAADHA010000040.1 GCA_013152105.1 Oligoflexia bacterium
CATAATACTTGTTGCAACCCGATCTATCTGTGTTGGCTGGTGCGCACCGCGGGCGCTCCAGCTTGAGCCATAGATGATCCCGCAGGGGGCGCACCAGGTCGTGAGCACCACGCCGAGCGTCGCGGGCGAGACGACCGTGCTCCCAGCCGCAGACTTGTTGCTCAATCAGACCAAAACCGTCTTCCCAGGAACGAATCTCCGACTGAGAACTGCCGTCAAAGGGGCCGACCTTGTCGGTGTAGACGGGCCCGATCTCAGGAGGTCTGCCTTCCTGCTTCCTGCGGCAGGTACCCGCCCGTGGTGGCGTGGCCGCAGAGGCACTCCAGACGCTTCACGGTGCCGTCCAATATTGCCGGCATACCGGATAATAATGCTCACCCAGGCACGGGTTCTCTCTCACCACAGAGCGACGAGGGCGCCAGGGCGGGCGTCCCGTTCAACACGGTGCGCCCGCCGGTCTTTTCCGCGGTGAGTTGACACTGCCGATCTGACCCCGGTATGTTCGCTTCGAACATCGTCGGGAGTCGTGAATGTCTGGTCTGCCCATACTGCCCCTGATTGCAGCCTTGTCGCTCGGCTTGGCCGGGTGCGCGGGCAAAAGCAGCGCGAACGACACCAGCAGCACCGGCAGCACCGGCAGCACGGCCACCGGTACATCAAGCACCGATGCGGGCGCCACCGGTACGGGCGCCGACTACGACGGGGACACGATCCTCGATCTGGACGAGGGCACCGACGATGCCGACGCGGACGGGCTCCCGAACTTCCAGGACGATGACTCGGACGGCGACACCATCAAGGACTTTATCGAAGCAGGAGACAGCGACCTGCTGACCCTGCCGATCGACAGCGATGGCGACAGCACTCCCGACTACCTGGACCTGGACAGCGACAACAACTGCATCAGCGACGAACTCGAGAAGAACCCCACCGGCACGGGTCCCGGCGACACCGATGGCGACGGCGTCCCCGACTATGCCGACCCTGACAACGACGGCGACGGGATCAGCGACATCATCGAGATCGGGGGTTCGTGCGCCATCACCGACACGGATTTGGACGGTACGCCCGACTACATGGACACCGACTCCGACAACGACGGGATCGGCGATATCTTCGAGGCCGGCACCAACGAATACGAAAGCAACCCGGTCGACACCGACGGCGACGGCGTGCCCGACTACCTGGACCAGGACAGCGACGATGACGGCATCAGCGACGCCGACGAGTCCGGCGTGTCCAGCGTCGACCAGGAACCACGGGACACTGACGGCGACGGTAGCTACGACTTCGCCGACACCGACAGCGACGGCGACGGCCTGTCCGACCGCGATGAGCTCTACCTCTACCTGACCGACCCCTACGACGCCGACACCGACGGAGATGGCTTCTCGGATGGCGGCGAGATCGCGGCGGGCACGGACCCACTCGATGACACCAGCGTCATCGACGGCATCTACGTAGAAGTCGGCGAACGCACCGAGACCGAAGAGCAGTTCGACTTCGACGTGCAGATCCAGATGGGGGACATCGGCTTCCTGGTTGACACGACGTGTTCGATGAGCGGGACCGCCAGCGCGATGGCCGGAGAGTTCAGCCAGATCGTCACCCAGCTCGCCCTGTCGATCCCCGACGCCGAGTACGCCTTCTCGACCTTTGATGACTACGCCTACGCGGGCTACGGCTCCTCCAGCTATGGCGACAAGCCCTTCTATCTGCGCAAGCAGATCACATCGTCGACCAGTCAGGTCCAGACCGAGATGAGCGCCTTCGAGATCCACGGCGGTAGCGACGCCCCCGAAGCCTCGATGGAAGCGCTGGTCCAGGCATCTGTAGGCGGCGGCTACGACCAGAACTGCAACAGCGTCTACGACAACTCGACCGATATTCGCCCCTTCTTCGCCAGCAGCGACGACCCCTTCGGCGGCTTGGGCGGAGAAAACTGGTCTGCCAGCCCTCCCGGCGGCGGGGACATCGGCGGCATGGGTTTCCGCGACTTCGCCCTGCCGATCATCGTGTACGCCTCTGACACCTATATGCGGGACCCCGAGAACGGCTACGGCACGCCCAATGGCTGCCCCGCTGACGCCGGCTTCAGCGACGTCGTCTCGGGCATGAGCGATCTGGGCGGCTACCTGATCGGGATCTGCACCAACAGCACCCTGTGTACGCCCCAGATGGAAGATCTCGCGGGTGCGACCGGCAGCTACGCCGACACAGACGGCGACGGCGTGATCGACAACCCCCTGGTGTTCGAGTGGTCTGGCAGCAGCGAGGACTTTCGCAGCACCATCGTGCAGGCCATCGAGAACCTGATCAACTCGATCCAGTTCGACCGGGTCGCGCTGGAGGTGGTCGGGGACGAGTGGGGCTTCGTCACCAGCATCGATCCCGAAGCCTACGATAACGTTAGCGAATTGGGCGCTGGCTCGACCACCCTGTCCTTCACGCTTAATTTCCGCGGTGTGGTGGCCGCCACGACCGAGGATCAGCTCTTCGGCATGACGCTCAATGTGATCGGCGACGACACGATCCTGCTGGACACCTTGGACATCATCGTGGTCGTGCCCGGCACCAACTACTGACCGCCAGTGGCTTGGTCGATGATCTGCCAGACCTCGGCCACGCCCAGCTTGCTCACGCTGCTAAACGGCACGACCGTGTCCACAGGGATGCCCAGCCCCGCGGCCAGGGTCTTGCGACTTCGGCCACGCTGCGCGCGCTTCACCTTGTCCATCTTCGTCGCGACCACCAACAGGGGCAGCCCCGCCTTCATCAAGCCACCGACCAGCGTCAGGTCCACAGGCTGCGGTGGGTGTCGCGCGTCGACCAGGCACACCACCAGCCGCAGCGCCTGGCGCTCGCCCAGATAGACCTCAATCGCCGCCTTCCAGCGCTGTTGTACCGCCGCAGGGACCTTGGCGTAGCCATACCCTGGCAGGTCCACGAAGGTCACCCGTTCGTCGATGGAGAACAGGTTGAGCGCCTGGGTGCGTCCGGGGGTCTTGCTTACCCGTGCCGCCTTTCGGTTGCCGACCAAGGCGTTGAGCGCGCTGGACTTGCCGACATTGCTGCGACCCGCGAACGCGACCTCTGGAAAGCGGGCGGCCGGCAGCCCCGTGGTAAAGCTGCCGATGAAGTCCACCCGGCGGGACCGCACGGGGAACTGTGGCTCGTTCTTCCCAGCCATATTGGCTCCAGTGGTGACATGACTGGCGCGGCTAACCACATTGCTCTTAAAGGTCGCCCCGTGGAGGCCAGCATCCCCCCCGCACCAACTCTGGATCGCCCGTGAGCGGCCTGCCCTGGTTCATGCCCAAGCCGCTGCAGATCGACCACCGGATCTCCGGCGATCAGGTGGTCTACCTGGTCAGCGATATCCACCTGGGTGACGGCTCACGGTCCGACGGCTTCGTTGGCAAGGACCGTGAATTCATCGCCTTTTTGAGTCGGGCCCGGACCCACGGCGCCCACCTGGTGGTGGCTGGCGACTTCATCGACTTCCACCAAGCCTGGTCGATGAGCCGCGTGCTCCGTGCCCACGGCCGCGTGATCGGCGAGCTGGCACGGTACGCCGACGACCTGGGCGTGACCTATATCTGGGGCAACCACGACGCCGACATCACCCTGTTCAAGGACCTGCTGCGCTTCGACGTGTGCAGCAGCTTGGAGATCGACGACCAGATCCTGGTGCGGCACGGCTACGAGTATGACCCGTGGATCGGCCCTCACCTCGAAGCCAGCCACGTGGCGACCCAGGTCCACGACCTGGTAGAGCGCATGCTGGGCACCTGGATCCGCCTGCCCTTGCAGAATTTCTACACCCGCAGCAATCGCCTCACCTTCTGGACCTTTCACAAGCTGGCCCTGCTGCTGCAGGCCCGCGCCGATGTGGCACAGCGCCTGGGGATGGTGGAGACCGCGCGACGCAGCCATGTGTTGCTCAAGTACTGGGCCCATAATCAGCTCGGCGACGCCGCGGGCATGTTCGAGAATGTTCGCGCTGCGCTGATGACAGGCACCCACCGCTACCTGGTGACCGGCCACAGCCACTTGCCCGGCCAGGTCGACCTGAGTCCCGACCGGACCTATGTCAACACGGGATCCTGGACCTTCAATCGCGCGACCTACGCGGTCTGGGATGGAAAGCGCTTCACCGTGCGCGACTGGTTGACGAACCGCGAGTTCGGCGACCGATCCTACCGCGCGCTGGTGGACCGCAGTTTTCGCCATCTCGACTACCTGGACTGGTGGCGCGCACACTACCTGGGCTGGTTCCACTTTCGCTGCGGTGTCGAGTCCTGGCAGCCGTCGCTACAGGTGTCGTCAACCAGCGCATCTGCGAACGATCGTCCAGCGGCCAGTGACTGAGCACAGCGCCGGCCCCTGTCAAGGTTACACAGGCGCCCTCGCACATCGACCTTTCCCCCCTGGATGGACGCATGCTCGTCGGCGGCACCCCCTTTCGCACGGTCTGGCTCGAGGGCTCGACGGTCAAGCTGATCGACCAACCCAAGCTGCCCCACAGCTTTGGCATCGTGGACATGCCCACCCATGTCCACACGGCCCGGGCGATCTCCACGATGATCGTGCGCGGCGCTGGGGCCATCGGTGCGACCGGAGCCTTCGGAATGGCCCAGGCCGCCCTCCAGTCGCCGGACCAGGGCTTCCACGAAACCATCGTGGCGGCGGCCGAGACGTTGGGACGCACCCGCCCGACGGCCCAGAACCTGTTCTACGGGATCGAGACGGTGCTCAAGGCGATTCAGGCCGAGGGGGACAATATCCACCAGGCCCGCCAGGCGGCGGTGGCCGCGGCTCAGGCCGTCGCCGACGATGACGCCGCCTGCTGCGAAGCGATCGGCCGCCACGGAGAGCCCCTGATCCAGAAGGGCTGCCGCCTGTCTACTCACTGCAACGCCGGGTGGCTGGCCTTCGTCGACTGGGGCAGCGCCTTGTCGCCGATCTTCACCGCCCACCGCGGTGGCAAAAAGGTCTTCGTGTGGGTCGATGAGACCCGGCCAAGGTGCCAGGGGGCACGACTTACGTCCTGGGAGCTGACCGAAGAATGCGTGCCCCACGCGGTCATCGCCGACAACGCGGCCGGCCACTTCATGCGCACCGGACAGGTCGATATGGTGATCGTCGGCAGCGACCGCATCGCCGCCAACGGGGACATCGCGAACAAGATCGGCACCTACAGCAGCGCCGTGGTCGCCAAGGCCAACGGGGTGCCCTTCTACGTGGCGGCCCCGACCACCACGATCGACAAGGACTGCCCGACCGGCGACGACATCCCCATTGAAGAGCGCAGCCCCGACGAGATCCGCTACACATGGGGTTGGTCGGATGACGGCCAGTTCACGCGGGTGCGAACGACACCGGTCGACGGACCGGCCCGCAACCCGGCCTTCGATGTCACGCCAGCCGAGCTGATCGCTGGGATCATCACCGAGAAGGGCGTGGTTCCGGCCAACCCCCAGGGCATCGCCAGCGTCTGGCGTAGCTGAACCAAGGCTTGGGAGGCGGACGGACGGTCCTCAGCCCGTCGGCGTGCGGCGTTTGACCGCCATCGCGACCCCTTCCTGGACCCGACACGGCACCCCGGTTGGCGCATCGCCCCAGGCGCGCAGCAGGCCGTCTGCCCCCGCGACCAGCACCGCGTCGCACGGCACCGCCACGCCGTAGTTGATCTTGACATCGTGGGCGAGGACCGCCCGGTGCCCGATCGCGACCCCCAGGAAATGCTGGCCGGAGTCCACCCGAGCACCCCGATGTTGCACCTTGATGGGGCCGCCGAAGCTCAGGTCCAGCAAGGTCGCCCCCCAGGCGATGAAGGCTTCCTCGCCGATGATGCTGGCCTGCGTCCCGTTGCACCAGCTCACCCAGGCCCGAGGGAGCAAGGTGGCCAGGTTGACCATCGCAAAGCGGCCGACGTGGGCCTGTGCACCGACCACGGACACGTTGACGCTGGCGTGATCGTCGATGACCGCGCCGTCGCCCAGCACGCTGGCCCGCACGACCGCATGCGGGCCAATCTTGACGCCGTCCCCAAGCACTGAGACCTCGACCGTGGCGGTGGGGTGGATGTCGACATCCCGACCGATCTCGCAGAGCGCACGGCCCAGGGCGTAGCCATTGAGAGAGCGAGCCCGGAGCAGCACCCCCATGGCGCGCCAGACCTTGCGCCACCAGGGACTGCGGTCCCAGGCGGCCTTTTCCGAGAGGGCACGGGCCGCGAGCGCGAGCTGGTTCACCCGCACCAGGTGACTCCAGTGGTCGAGCTGGTGCACCATCGCAGCCCCCAGGCGGATCGGCCGGGCGACGTGCTGCATCCGTGGATGGAGGGTCGGCAGCTTGGCGTCCTCCAGGTGGAGGTCGACATCGAGGGGAGGAGCGCGGTCCAGCGAGGGCGGCCCCGCGGGGAGCACCGCCACTTCATAGAGGCCGGGAGCCGCGAGATCCTGGAGGGGCGAGGTACCGGCGAGGAAGTCCGCGTCCGACACCCGCAGTCGACCGGGCTGACCCGCGCAGGCGTCCAGCAGGCACCGCAGCGCGGCGCTCGTGACCCAGGTTCGGTCCGAGATCACCAGGTAGGAGCGGTCGGCGGGTGGCTCTTTCACCAGCTTCAGCCCCACCTGGGCCACCGCGGCAGCCTGGACCTGGGCCAGCGGTCGGTCGAGCACCCGCAGCCGGCCAGGAGCTTCGGGGAAGGGGTCCACCGGGCTGCCAGTCGGGATGATCAGGGCGTGCTCGATGGGCTGCACCAGAGGCTCCAGGTCGGCCCACGACATGGGCGCTGCGACGCCACAGTAGCCCGTTCCAGTAGGATGCCGCGCATGAGCGACCCCGGCCCCCTCACCCTCTTGCCCGTGATCCTGGCGGTCGGCCTGACCCTGTGGACGCGCCAGGTCGTCCTGAGCCTGGGGGCCGCGGTGTTCTCGGCCGCGCTCCTGCTAGAGGGCCTGCACCCCTGGAGCGCCCTGGTCCACACCGTGGATCCGCTGCTACTAGACGCCATCGCGGACCGGGACCACGTCAAGGTGACCCTGTTCAGCCTGTTCATCGCGGCCACCGTGAAGGTCGCCGGGGACGCCGGAGGCACCCGCGCTTTGGTCGACCTGGTCGCCAGCCGGGCCCGCTCCCGTCGCAGCGGGATGGTCGCAACCTGGCTGGCCGGGTTGGTCGTGTTCTTCGATGACTACGCCAACTGCCTGGTCGTCGGCAGCGCCATGCGCCCCCTGACCGACCGCTTGCGGATCTCCCGCGAGAAGCTGGCCTACCTGGTGGACAGCACGGCCGCCCCGATGGCGACGGTGGCATTGGTCAGCACCTGGATCGGCTACGAGGTCGGCTTGATGGACGAGGCCCTACGCGCCCGGCACGTCGCGGGCAGCGCCTATGCCTTCTTCCTGGCTGGCCTCCCCTACCGCTTCTACCCCCTGCTCACCCTGGCCTTTGCCGGGATGATCGCCTTCTCGGGCCGTGACTTCGGACCGATGCGCCAGGCCGAAGCCGCTGCCATGACGCGGACCATGGACGACTCGCCACGCGCCACCGCCCCGCTCCGGGCGCTGATCGCCGTCTTGCCCATCGCGACCCTGGTCGGCGTCACGGCCGCCTCGCTGTGGATCCAGGGCGTGGCCAGCGTGGGCCACAACGCCCCCCTCTTCGAGATCGTAGGTGGGGCCAACGGCTACGATGCCATGCTCCAGGGATCGACCGCGTCCCTGGCCCTGGCCCTCTTGCTGGCGACGCTCGCCACCCGGGACCGAGGCGCGGCCGCTGCCACCAGCGCCGTCCACGGCATGGGCGAGCTGTTCGAAGCCTTGGTGGTGCTCTTCCTGGCGTGGGCACTGGGTCACGCCATCACAGAGCTGGGCACAGCTTCGTGGCTGGTGGGTGCGGTCGGTACCGCGGTACCGGGCTGGTTGCTGCCCGCCCTCACCTTTGTCCTCTCGGCGGCGGTCTCCTTCGCCACCGGGACATCCTTCGGCACGATGGCGGTCATGATGCCGCTGGTGCTGCCGCTCTCCATCGACCTGGCCCCCTTCGCCGACGCCGCGCAGGCCGGTGTCATTCCCCTGGCGACCAGCGCCGCGGTCCTGTCTGGAGCGACCTTTGGGGACCACTGCTCGCCCATCTCGGACACGACCGTGCTGTCCAGCACGGCGTCAGCCTGTGACCACGGCGCCCATGTCTCGACCCAGCTTCCCTACGCGCTCTGGGCCGGCGCCATCGCCATCCTGTTTGGCCACCTGCCCGCCGGGCTCGGCATCAGCCCCTGGCTGCTGCTGCCACTGGGCTGTCTCGGCTGCGCCGCGGTCGTCTGGGGCCTTGGTCGCAAGACCGAGCCCCTCAACGCCTCGGCTGCATCTGACCGGACTTGAGCCGACCCCAATAGTCGTCCAAGGCGGCACGCACCTTGTTCGAGAGGATCAGCAGGCCGAGGATGTTGGGGAAGGCCATGCCCAGGACCGCCAGGTCCGAGAAGTCCAGCACATTGCCCAGCTTGAAGACCGAGCCGAAGAAGACACAGACCAGGAAGACCATCTTGTAGGGAAGGCTGGCCCACGCGCCAAAGAGCCAGGTCGCGCAGCGCTCGCCGT
>JAADHA010000456.1 GCA_013152105.1 Oligoflexia bacterium
CGCTGGGACTGCTGCTCTTGCAGCTCTTTGAAGACCTGGTCCAGGCTGCGACTGACCGGCCCGACCGCCGCCATGCCCCAGCCCGCCTGGGCCGACATCCGCGCGATCTCGACGGATGCCTGTGCCGGAGAGTCTGTGTCGACGGTCCAGAGCTCGAAGCCTGGAAGGCGGTTGTCGCGGCCGTTGCGGCTCACCTTGCCCAGGGACGACAAGCGCTCGACCACGCCCGTCGTGTCCTCGGCGAGCGAGACCTGCACGGCGCGGCTGCGGGTGAGATCAGCGAGGGGGGCGTCCGCCACCAGGCGACCGGCCATCAAGACGACCACGCGGTCACACACGGCCTCGACCTCTTGGAGGATGTGCGTGGACAGCAGCACCGTGCTGCCCCGCGAGAGGTCTCGCAGGAGCTGCCGGATCCCCCGGATCTGGGTGGGGTCCAGCCCCGTGGTCGGCTCGTCCAGGATCAACACGGCGGGTCGGTGGAGGATGGCCTGTGCCAGGCCGACACGTTGACGAAAACCCTTGGACAGGGTGCTGATCGACTGCACCATTCGCTTGCTCAGGCCGGTCTTTTCCACGGCGTCGAGCACCGCTTCCTGCGCTGCTTTGGTGTCCATGCCTCGCAAGCCGGCCATCATTAGCAGGTAGTCCTGCACCAGCATTTCGGGGTAGAGCGGCGCCAGCTCTGGCAGGTAGCCGATCTGGTGCTGGGCCCGCATTCGGTCGGTGAGGACGTTGATGCCGTCGATGCTGACGTCGCCGCTGGTGGGCTCCAGGAAGCCGGTAAGAACCTTCATCATGGTGGTCTTGCCGGCGCCGTTCGGGCCGAGCAGGCCGACCACTTCGCCTCGCTGGATGTGCAGCGAGACGTCTTCGAGGGCGACCGTTGTCCCGTACCGCCTGGTGAGTTTGTCGATACTGATCACCGCGCACTCCCGGATCGCAGACATGCCTCGACTCCACGGTCAAGGCGCCGTAGATTGGTCACGGGCCAAGGCGTCGACAAGCCATGGAATATGCACATCGTGTGCAAAACGCGCAGACCCTGAGTGCAGAGGCCGGCCGCAGTTGGCTATCTTGGGGATCCACTCGGCCCCGAGGCTTCTGGTGTACATCTCCCTCTTCCTCTCCCTGATCCTGGCATGTGGCGGCAAAGACACCGGTACTGGCACCCCCACCGCGACCGACAGTGGATCCAGCACCGATGGGGGAACCCCCGTCGACACGGCCGGGGACGGGGGCACGCCCACGGACACCGGCACGATCACCGATCCTGTTGATGCGGACAAGGATGGCTTCGATACGCCAGAAGACTGCGATGACAGCAACCCGGAGATCAACCCCGACGCGACTGAGATCTGCAACGGCGTGGACGATGACTGCGACGGCTGGATCGACCTGGATGACAACAATCTGGACTGGAGCACCACCACCCTCTACTTTCCGGACGGGGACGGCGATGGCTACGGCGATCAGGACCAGGGCCAGCAGCTCTGCGAGAAACCGGACCTGCAGGTCACTGTGGGCGGGGACTGTGATGACAACGACGCCGCGGTCAACCCCGATGCCACGGAAGTGTGCGATGACGGTGTGGACAACAACTGCGATGGCAGCCTGAACGGTTGCGTCCTGAGCGGCGACCGGTCCACAGCCGATGCCTTGGTGGTGCTCCAGGGGCCTGCCGCCGGTGCGCTGGCCGGTTCGGCTCAGCTCACCGCATTTGTCGATGATGGCGAAGACGAGGACATGGTCGTGGCCGGCCCCGGAGCGGCTGGGCTGGACGGTGAGACTGTGGGTGCCGTGTGGGTCGTACACGGTCCCATGTCCGGGTTCATCGATCTCAGCGAGCCAGACGCGAGCTGGACGGCCAGCAGCAGTGACCTGGGCGTGGACCCCGGCTTGGGTCTGAACATCGTCGCCGGCGACGCCAATGATGATGGATTCGACGACGTGATCGTCGCTGCGCCTCGGGCGGACTACGACGGCCTTCAGGACGCAGGATCCGTCACGGTGATCTACGGTGCGATCGGGTCGAGTGCCGGCACCGACAACGACATCGCTGACGAACCCGGGGTCCTCATCTCGGCTACGGAAGGTCTGGGGCTGGGCCTGGGGACCCAGCTCGTCGACGACCTGACGGCGACGGGAGACCTCAACCTGTTGGTCGGAACCGACTCGGGAAACGCGATCTACCTGTACAATCAGGCGCCAATCTCAGAAGGCGGCACGCACACCGCGACCGCGACCATCATCAGTGGGACGACCGACGATGTCGGCTTTGGCGCCTGGTTTGACGGCCGAGGCGACATCGACGGAGATGGCCAGGTGGATCTGGTGGTGGCGGCGCCGGGTGCGGACGCGGTCTACCTGATGCTCGGGCCGGTCTCGGGCGAGCTCTCGGCGGCTGACGCCAGCCGGACCCTGTCGGGCAGCATCGCCGGTTCGGATGTGACCGGGCTCGGCGACGGCCTGGTGCAGAGCGCGACGGACATCAACGGTGATGGTTATGTCGACCTGCTGCTGGGTGACTCCGATGGTGGACCGGCTGGCGGAGGCGCGGCCTACCTCTTCCTGGGGCCGCTCTCGACCGTCACCGAGCCCTCGCTGAGCGTCACCGCGACGGGTCGGGCCGAGGGTCTGGGGACCAGCGGGCTGATTGGTGGCGACTTCGACCTGGACGGGCAGCCTGATCTGTTGCTGGGTACCCCGGGAGTCGGCGCGGGCGCGGTTCTGGCCTTCATCGGTCGCAGCTCGGGCAGCTTCACCACGTCCGATTCCGACGCGCGCTTCGTCGGCAGTGTGGACGGTCAGCGCCTGGGCACGTCGCTGGCCATGCCGACCGACCTCGACCAGGATGGCATCCTGGATGTCATCGCCGGGGCACCGGGAGACAACGACAGCGCGGGTGCGACCTATGTGTTCAGCGGGGCGGCCTGGTAGCGCCTGCGTTCTGCCAAAGCACCCTGGGCTTGGGCCGAAGCCGCAGCAGCTCGATCTCGTCGTCTTGTTTCCACCACAGCAGGGCGGTCTTTGCTCCGCGAATGATCTCGGGCGGACCTCCAAAACACTGGTGGTTGTCGGACCACAGGGTGCGCACCGTGCGACGGAGCTGGTCTTCCTGGGTGAGCTGGCAGAGGTGAACGGCCATATAGGCCGCGTCCATGGGGTTGGCCGTGCCCAGGCGGTACCAGGGGTCCATCACCGAGTCGTGGCCCAGGCCCACGCTGGCCCCGGCGTCCCACAGCTCGTCGACCCGGGTGAGGCCCCGCCGACGCGGGTAGCCGTCGTAGCGGCCTTGGAGGACGGCGTTGTCCAGGGGATTGCAGACGACCTGCACGCCGCTGGCGGCCACCAGCTCGATCACCTTTGCGGCGTAGCCGTTGTCGTAGCTGTGCAGGGCGGTGCAGTGGCCCGCGATGACGCGCCCGGCCCAGCCCCGGTCCAGGGTCTCCGCACAGACCAGCTCCAGATTGCGGCAGCTCGGGTCGTCGGTCTCGTCGCAGTGCAGGTCGACCATGCGGCCGTGGGTGGCGGCGAGGTCGAAGGCCAGGCGCACACTGTCCCAGCCTTCGTCGGTGGTCCGCTCGAAGTGGGGGATGGCGCCCACCGCGTCGCAACCCATGATGACCGCGCGCTCCCAGGCCTGGCGGCGCCCCGGGGCGCGCAGGATCCCCTCTTGAGGAAAGGCGACGACCTGCAAGGTGATTCCGCGCTCGGCCAGCTCTTTCCGCAGCGTCAGCAGCGTGCCCACCGCGAGCTCGCTGTTGGTGTCGACGTGGGTACGCACGAAGAGACAGCCCCACTCGGCGTACATCGCGACGGTGCGCCGCGCGCGCTCCAGGATGTCCTGCGCGGTCAGGCTTGGACGCAGGCGGGACCAGTTTCTGATGCCCTCGCGCAGGGTGCCGCTCTTGTTGGGCGCCAGGGGTCCCAGCAGGGCGGCGTCGAGGTGGACATGGGGCTCGGCCAGAGGCGGCGTGATCATGCCGCCCCGCAGGATCTCGTCACCCTTCTGGGGGCGCAGGGGCACGAAGCCAGGCTGGTCGTGGAAGGCGAGAGCGGTGACGGCACCGGCCGTGTGGCGCAGGTCGCAGGCCCGCCCGGCCAGGCGGGAGTTCAGGATCAGGGTCGCGGACATCTTCCCAGCATAGCGCTGTGCCTTAAGATGGCGCCTCATCGCGAGGTCCTTCATGCCCAAGCTGCCCCCCGGCCGCACGGAGAACGCGTTCGGCGACTTCAAGCCTGCCTGGTCCCCGACCCAGGCCATGGCCGAAGCCCACCGCTGCCTGTACTGCCACGACGCACCCTGCATTCGTGCTTGCCCGACCGATATCGACATCCCGACCTTTATCCGCAAGATCGCGACCGCGAACCTGAAGGGCTCGGCGCGAACCATCCTGGACCGCAACATCCTGGGCCAGAGCTGCGCGCGCGTCTGCCCGGTCGAAGTGCTCTGCGTGGGCGCTTGCGTCTTCAAGCACGCGGGCCTGCCCCCCATCCAGATCGGCAAGCTGCAACGCTTCGCCACCGACCACGCGGCGCGTCAGGACTGGACCTTCTACCAAGCGGGCCCCGACAGCGGCCACAGCGTTGGACTGGTGGGTGGGGGCCCGGCCTCCATCGCGGCGGCGCATCGCCTGCGTCGCTTCGGTCACGCCGTCACCATCTACGAGTCCCGCGCCACCCTGGGCGGCCTGAACAGCTCGGGCGTGGCCCCCTACAAGATCCCGGCCCAGGACGCGATCGACGAGATCGACCGCGTGCTGACCATCGGCGGCGTCTCGGTCCAGACCGGCCTCACGGTCCCGGACGATGTGAGCTGGGCTGAACTCGAAGCCCGTCACGACGCGCTGTTCATCGGCGTCGGCCTGGGCGCCGACAGCCACATCAAGGTGCCCGGCGAGCGCCTCAAGGGCGTAATCGGCGCGGTTGACTGGATCTCCCGCATGAAGCTGGGCCAGGTGGACCTCTCGCGGGTCCGCAACGCGGTCGTGGTGGGTGGTGGCAACACCGCCGTCGACGCGGTGCGCGAGCTGCTGGGCCTGGGCGTCGAGAACGTGAAGATGGTCTACCGCGGCACCCAGGCGGGCATGAGCGGCTACGCCCATGAATGGGCTCACGCCAAGCAAGAAGGCGCTCGGGCCGTCTGGCAGACCCTGCCCATCGCCTTCATCGACAAGGGCGGGCGGGTCGATGGCCTGCGCTGTGTGCGCTTGGACGCCGACAAACGGCCGATCGCCGACACCGACCACACCATCGCGGCCGACCTGGTCCTGGTCGCCATCGGCCAAGGCAAACTGGCCCACCTCGCTGACGGCCTGGCCGGCGTGAAGACCGCCCGCGGTCGCATCCTGGTCGACGATCAGGGCGCAACGGGCCGACCGGGGGTCTACGCTGGTGGCGACTGCGTCAACGGCGGCAAGGAAGTCGTCAACGCGGTCGCCATGGGCCGCGACGCCGCGATCGCAATCCACTCCTACCTGTCCGCTGGAGTCCGCTGATGGCCGACCTGAGCACCAACTGCGCTGGCATCACCTCGCCCAACCCTTTCTGGCTGGCTTCCGCACCGCCCACCAACTCCGGTGACCAGATCCAGCGCGCCTTTGACGCCGGCTGGGGGGGCGCGGTGTGGAAGACCCTCGGCCAGCCGATCCAGAACGTGTCCAGCCGCTTCGGCGCGATCCGCCACAAGGGCGACGGCGGCGTCGGCTTCAACAACATCGAGCTGATCACCGACCGCCCCCTGGCGGCCAATTTCCGCGAGATCGCCCAGGTCAAGAAGCGCTGGCCCGACCACGCGGTCGTCGTCTCGCTGATGGTCGAGACCAAAGAAGAGTGGAAGGAGATGATCGCGCGGGCGCAGGACGCCGGGGCCGACGGCCTGGAGCTGAATTTCGGCTGTCCTCACGGCATGTGCGAGCGCGGAATGGGCAGCGCGGTCGGCCAGGAACCCACGGTCAACCAGCGCATCACATCCTGGGTCAAGGAATTCGCCACGGTCCCGGTCCTGGTGAAGCTCACGCCCAATGTCGGGGACATCGTGCCCCACGGTCTGGCCGCCCAGGCCGGCGGTGCGGACGGGGTCTCGCTCATCAACACCGTCAAGTCCATCATCGGTGTCGACATCGACACCCTGGTGCCCAAGCCCTCGGTCGGTGGGCAGTCCAGCAGCGGCGGCTACTGCGGCGCGGCGGTGCGCCCCATCGCGCTGCATATGGTCGCCGCCCTCGCCCGTGACCCGCGCTTCCAGATCCCGATCAGCGGCATTGGCGGGGTCACCTGCTGGCGCGACGCCGTGGAATTCATGCTGCTGGGCGCCAGCGGCGTACAGGTCTGCACGGAAGTCATGCTGCGCGGCTACCGCATCGTCGGCGACATGATCGAGGGGCTGAGCTGGTGGATGGATGGCCACGGCTTCCAGACCCTCGACGACTTCATCGGACGATCCGTGCCGGCCTGCTCGGACTGGGGCAACCTCGATCTCAACTACGAGATCGTCGCGAAGATCAACGCCGAGACCTGCATCGGCTGCCAGCGCTGTGTCGTCGCCTGCCAGGACGGCGCCCACCAGTGCATCGATCCGGGACCGGACACCGGCGCCGAGCTTCGGGTGCCCGTCGTGGACGAGTCCGAGTGCGTCGGCTGCAACCTCTGCCAGATCGTCTGCCCGGTAGACGGCTGCATCACCATGGCCCAGGTCGACAACGGCTTTTCGCCGGCCTCGTGGAACCAGCACCTCGGCCAGGGCGCCGAGATCCGCCCCAAAAAGGGGTCACACGGCTGAGCCATGCTGAGCCTCCTACCTCTGTTGATCGCTTGTCAGTCTGTTGGGACCCAGGGCTCGACCGGCACAAGCTCGGACACGATCCCCGGCACGACCCCAAGCACGACGGCGGGGGATGGCGGGACGACCGCCAGCGACACCGGCCAGGGCTCGACCTCTCCAGATGGCGGCACCAACGGCGGCACGGACTCGGGTCCCGTCGATGATCCGGTAGAGACGATCCCCGCCGCCGAAGCTCCTCCACCGGGCCTGTGTCATGTGACACTACTCTGCGATACTGAGATCCTAGATGCAAGCAAGATCCTCTGTGCGATGACGGTCATCGACAGCGACGGCGACGTGTACTGGGACGGAGACGCGGGCGTGGAGCTTCGTGGCAGGTCCAGTCTCAACGCTCCCAAGCACCAGTACAGCGTGGAATTGCGGGATTCCGAGGGCAACGAAGCCTCGGCCAACCTGCTGGGAATGGGCGCTGAGTCCGACTGGGTGCTCAATGGCAACTACTATGATCGAGCCCTGATCCGCAATCCCCTGGCCTATGATCTGTTTCGGGCGGCGGGCGAGGTTGGCAGCGCGAAGACTGCGGGCCAGGTGCGCTACGCTGCCGAGCACCGCTACTGCGACCTGAGCTTGGATGGCGAGTGGCTGGGGATCTACTCGCTGATGGAGCGCGTCAAGCGAGACGACGACCGCCTGGATATCGCCGCCGACGACGGTACGGGGCAGAGCTTCATCCTCAAGCTGGCAGAGAGCGACTACATCCACTTGAACAACCTTGGTTATGGTGGCTGGAAGGTCGTCTACCCCAGCGTCTCGGACGCCACCCAGCAGGCGGGGATCAACGCCTGGCTCGACGGCTTCGAGCTGGCGGCCACCACACAGCCAGATCAGCTCTCCGATTGGGTCGACATCGACAGCACGATCGATCTGATCCTGCTCGAAGAGCTGTTCAAGAACAACGACGCATTCTTCCTCTCGCTCATCCTCTGGAAGGACCTCGACGGTGTCATGCAGTGGACGCCCTGGGACCTGGATCTGTCCCTGGGCCAGCCCTCGTACAATGACAACGAGAACCCCTACTCGTGGATCTTGTACAGACCCACAATGCCCGCCGCCTTCTCCAATGTGGATGGCTTCGACGCCCGCCTTGCCGCTCGCTGGGCCGAGCTTCGGGCGGGTCCCTGGGCGACCGACCAGATCCTGGCTCGCATCGACACCTACCAGGCCACGATGGGGGCCAAGGCGATCGCGCGCAACTTCGAGGTCTGGCCCATCGACGAGATCGCGTTCGGCGACTACCTGTATCCGGTGTCCAGCTACGCCGAGGAAGACGCCGCCGTGCGCGCCTGGGTCGTCGAGCGGGCCGACTGGATGGACGCCAATATCGGGCTTTGGAGCGAAGGGCCCTGAGCGAGGGACCCTGAGCGAGGCAGACCCTGAGCGAGGGGCCCTGAGCGAAGCAGACCCTGCTATCGCACGCTGTTCTGCGCCGACGGACATCCCAGCAGGGGCACCATCGGCACCCCCTCGGCGCTCGCATCGCGCCCGCGGTCTGTCACGATTGGACGGACGCATCACCGCACGACCACCGCCCGGCCTGGGTACAGATAGACGTGGGCGTGGCCGACCCGTTCCACCGCCATGAAGCCACCGTGCACCAGTCGCAGATGGCAGCTTGCACAGAGGCACCGCAGGTTGTCGTCGTCGTCGGTGCCGCCCAGGGAGCGTGGCCGATCGTGGTGCACGTGGTTGCGCAAGGATCGACGGCGGCATTCGGGGTTCTGGCAGGTATAGTCCTGCTTCACCTTGATGCGGCCGCAGCC
>JAADHA010000257.1:0-3475 GCA_013152105.1 Oligoflexia bacterium
ACCTGCAGGTCGAGCTGATCACGCCCATCGCCATTGAAGTGCAGCTTCGCTTCGCCATCCGCGAAGGTGGTCGCACCGTTGGCGCGGGTGTTGTCTCTTCCGTCATCGAGTAGTCGAACCTGGGATGGGGCCGGGTGGCCTCGTCCCTGACTTGAGCCCCTGAGGAACCAGTCATGGCGAGCAACCCGAAGATCCGGATCAGGCTCAAGGCCTACGACCATAAGCTGCTGGACAAGTCGGCGTGCGAAATCGTCGAGACCGCCAAGCGGACCGGCGTGATCGTGCGCGGACCTTTTCCCCTGCCGACCACCATCAGCCGATGGACTGTGCTTCGCGGTCCACACGTCGACAAGAAGTCACGTGAGCAGTTTGAGCGGCGCACCCATCACCGTTTGCTCGACATTCTGGAGCCTACCCAGGCGACAGTGGACGCGCTCATGAAGCTCGACCTGTCTGCCGGCGTACACGTTGAGATCAAGACCACCTGAAGGCCGCGATCAGCTCGTGGAGGAAAGGCGCCATGCCTACCGTCAATACCTACAACACCGCACGCGAAGAGGTCGGGTCCTTGGACCTGTCTGACGCGGTCTTCGGTGCAGAAATCAAGCCTCACCTGTTCTATGCGGTGGTTCGGTACCAGCTCGCCAAGCGCAGAGCCGGAACCCATGCCACCAAGACGCGGGCCCAGGTCTCCGGTGGTGGCAGGAAGCCATTCCGCCAGAAGGGCACCGGTCGAGCCCGCGCGGGCACCATCCGCGCGCCTCACTGGCGTGGCGGAGGGGTGGTGCATGGACCGCATGTTCGGTCCCACGCACACCACCTTCCCAAGAAGGTGCGTCGGGCGGCGCTGCGCTGCGCGCTCTCGAAGCGGCTGCAAGATCAGTCCTTGACCGTGTTCGAGGCATTCACGCTGCCCCAGATCAAGACGCGCGACTTCGTCAAGATCCTTGAGACCTTCGCCTTCGACGACTTGCTCCTGGTTCTTCCAGAGCGAGACGAGACCGTGATGCGTTCGGCCCGCAATGTGCCGGGCGTGACGGTGATCCCCGTCGAGGGCCTCAACGTCTATGACGTCCTTCGGCACAAGAACCTGGCGCTGACCAGGGACGCTGTCGCTGGCGTCGTCACCCGGCTGGGGAGGTGATCGATGGCCGAACTCCATGACATCCTGATTCGACCGATCATCACCGAAAAGTCCAGCATCCTGACGGCTGCTGAGAACACCTACGTGTTCGAAGTCGGTCCTCGGTCCAACAAGATCCAGATCAAGCAGGCAGTTGAGGAAGTATTCGGCGTCTGTGTGATGGACGTGCGGACGGTCAATGTCCGCGGCAAGTCCAAGCGCTTTGGCCGGTTCTACGGCAAGCGTCCCAACTGGAAGAAGGCCTATGTGCGTCTTTCTGCTGGTGACGAACTCAACTTCCTCGAGTCGTAGCGGGAGCAGAGATGGGCATTCGGAAATTCAAACCGACTTCGCCGTCGCGACGCTTCATGAGCGTCTCGGACTTCTCCGATGTCACCCGTACTTCCCCTGAGAAGTCGTTGGTGGTGTCCTTGTCGAAGTCCGGCGGGCGCAACAACCGTGGCCGTATGACCGTGCGGCATCGGGGTGGCGGTCACAAGCGCCGGCTGCGCCTGGTCGACTTCAAGCGCAACAAGGACGGCGTGCCTGGCACGGTAGCGGGGATCGAGTACGATCCGAACCGCAGCGCCCGGATTGCCTTGATTCACTTCGCCGACGGCGAAAAGCGCTACATCCTGGCGCCCAATCAGCTTGAGGTCGGTGCCCAGGTGATCACCAGCGATAGCGCTGATGTGCAGCCGGGGAACTGCATGCATCTGCACGCAGTGCCGCTGGGTACCTGGGTTCACAACGTCGAACTTCAGATCGGCAAGGGCGGTCAGCTCTGTCGGTCCGCCGGCTCCTACGCTCAGGTGATGGCGAAAGAGGGCGATTATGTCCTGCTCCGTCTTCCAAGCTCTGAGCTGCGCAAGGTACACTGCCGCTGCCATGCAACCATCGGTCAAGTGGGCAACACGGACCACGAGAACCAGGTGGTGGGCAAGGCGGGAAGAAGCCGTTGGCTCGGTCGGCGTCCCAAGGTGCGCGGCACGGTCATGAACCCAGTCGACCACCCCCATGGTGGTGGCGAAGGGCGGTCCAAGGGCCGTCATCCGGTGACCCCGTGGGGCAAGCCGACCAAGGGCTACAAGACCCGCTCACGGAAGAATCCATCCAGCAAGTTCATCGTCAAGCGTCGCAAGTAGAGACCACCACGGAATCGCCATGCGCCTCGTTGTCCCCTCTGGACGCGTAGCGCGACACGCAGGAGGACGGACCTATGGCCCGCTCCATCAAGAAAGGACCTTTCGTCGACCAGCACTTGATGGCAAAGGTTGCTTCCGCAAAGGAAGGCAACAGCCGTACCATCAAGACCTGGAGCCGACGCAGCACCATCCTGCCCGACTTCATCGGGTTGACCTTCATGGTTCACAACGGTAAGAAGTTCGTTCCGGTCTACGTGACTGAAAACATGGTCGGGCACAAGCTCGGCGAGTTTTCGCCCACACGGACTTTCTTCGGCCATGCGGCTGACCGAAAGTCTCGCGGTCGCTGACCCGCTCACTGGCCTTGGCGGCGTTCGTCGTCGGCCACCAGGGGAATACAATGGAAGCGAAGGCAAAGCTCCGGCTTGCGAGAGTGAGTCCCCAAAAGGCCCGACTGGTCGCTGACCTGGTACGTGGTCTTGATGTTGGAGAGGCGATCGATGTGCTCTCCTTCACGCGGAAAAAGTCCGCACCCATGATCAAGCGGCTCATCGAGTCCGCCGTAGCGAATGCCGAGCACTCGGCAAACCGGAACAACACACGCCTTGATGTCGATGATCTCGTCATTGAGAAGATCTACGTGGACCAGGGACCGACACTGCGCCGATTTCGCCCCCGTGCTCGGGGGATGGCGACCCAGATCCAAAAGAAGACCAGCCACATCACCGTGGTTATCGGCGAAGGAGTGGCCTGATGGGTCAAAAGGTTCATCCGATCGGTTTCCGTCTCGGCGTCATCCGGGGCTGGGAAAGCAAGTGGTACGCAGAGAAGGACTATGTCCGCTTCCTCCACGAGGATCTGGCCATTCGCAAGTTCCTTCGGGAAAAGCTGAAGACCGCCGGTGTCAGCCGCGTGACTATCGAGCGGGCCGCAAACAAGGCGAAGGTGTTCGTCCACGCCAGCAAGCCGGGCGTGATCATCGGCAAGCGGGCCAGCGGTCTGGACGCCTTGCGTTCTGACTTGCAGAAGCTGACCAACACCGAGATCTTCCTGAACATCATCGAAGTCCGCAAGGTCGAGACCGACGCAGTCCTGGTGGCTGAGAACATCGCGGCCCAGCTCGAGAAGCGAGTCAGCTTCCGGCGCGCGATGAAGAAGGCGCTGACGCAGGCAAAGCGGGCAGGCGCCAAGGGTGTCAAGGTTCGCT
>JAADHA010000257.1:3547-4507 GCA_013152105.1 Oligoflexia bacterium
TACACACGCTCCGCGCCGATATCGACTACGGCACGGCCGAAGCCAAGACCACCTACGGCGTCATCGGCGTCAAGGTGTGGGTCTTCAAGGGCGAGGTCCTGCTCAACGACGAAGAGCGCACCGCATAGACAGCATCCGGGGCGGGTCATCGCCTCAAGGAGACAAGCATGCTCTCTCCCAAGCGAGTGAAGTACCGCAAGCGTCAAAAGGGACGTATGCGGGGTCTGGCCTATCGTGGCAGCAAAGTCAGCTTTGGCGACTTTGGTCTCCAAGCGACTGAGTGCGGCTGGCTGACCTCGCGCCAGATCGAGGCCGGGCGAATCGCGCTCACCCGCCACGTGAAGCGCGGCGGCAAGGTCTGGATTCGGGTCTTTCCCGACAAGCCGATCAGCAAGAAGCCCGCCGAGACCCGCATGGGCAAGGGCAAGGGAGCCCCCGAATACTGGGTCGCGGTCGTCAAGCCCGGCCGTGTTCTGTATGAACTCGAGGGTGTCCCCGAAGACGTCGCCAAGGCAGCCTTCCGCCTGTGCGGTCACAAGCTTCCCATGGCTACGCGTTTCTTGACGCGCAACGAGGTGCTGTGATGGCTCTCCAGAATCTCAAGAATCTCAAGAAGCTCGATGACGAAGCTTTGGTTCACGCCGAACTTCAGCTCGAGCGCGATCTCATCACGGCCTCGTTTCGGCTCCGCACGGGGCAACTCGATGACACGTCCAGCATCGGCCGCGTCCGCCGTGATCTGGCTCGCAGCCGAACCCTGCAGCGCCAGCGCGAGCTCGATCATGGCTTGGCCAAGGACAGCTTGCGGTCTCGCTATCGCCCAACCTTCCAGCCCAGTGTCCCGGAGACCGAGGGTACGGACGGTTCGGGTGGTTTCCTCAAGGGGCTCGTTGACAAGATCAGCGGGAGCAATTAATCAGCGTCGGCTTGGGGGCTGACCTCCAGGCTTCGGCTTCGGTC
>JAADHA010000257.1:4551-15885 GCA_013152105.1 Oligoflexia bacterium
GCGGCGCCGGTTCCGTGAGTCCTACCTCGGTAGGAGACCCGGGCTGAAACGCAACTTCCCTCGCTCCGCGGTTTCCTGCGGAGCCATCGAGAGCGTGCCCATGTCTTCCGAGTCTCATCAGCGCGGCGGCCGCGTGTTCGTCGGCCGCGTTGTCTCCGACAAGATGGACAAGACCGTTGTGGTCGAGGTCGAACGCAAGGTTCTTCACCCGAAGTACCGCAAGTACGTCAACCGCCGCAAGAAGTACAAGGCTCACGACGCGGAAAACGCCTACAAGATGGACGACATCGTGGTCATCGCCGAGTCGCGGCCCCTCTCCCGTACCAAGCGGTGGGTGGTCGTAGAGCAGCGGGACTTGTCTGCTTGATTGTGAACCGGCCTGTCGCTCTGCGCTGGCCGCCGGAGGTTCAAGATGATCCAGGTGCTGTCGGTGCTCGACGTCGCGGACAACAGCGGTGCGAAGAAGCTCATGTGCATCAAGGTGCTCGGCGGAAGCAAGCGCAGATACGCTTCCGTGGGCGACATCATCGTTGTCAGCATCAAGGAAGCCATGCCGAATGGCAAGGTGAAGAAGGGCCAGGTTGCCCGCGCCGTGATCGTTCGGACGTCCAAGGAATTGCGCCGCTCGGACGGCACATATATCCGCTTTGACAACAACTCAGCCGTCCTCGTGACCACCGAAGGCGAACCGATCGGGACCCGCATCTTTGGACCTGTGGCGCGGGAACTTCGCGCCAAGAAGTTCATGAAGATCGTCTCGCTCGCTCCCGAAGTCCTCTGAGGCCAGGAACTGCAATGGCTAGCATGAAAATCAAGCGGGACGATGTCGTCGTCGTGACCGCGGGAAAGAACAAGGGGCTCACCGGCCGCGTGCTTCGTGTGATCACGAAGGAACAGCGTGTGTTGGTGGAGCGCGTGAACCTGGTGAAGCGGCAGGTCAAGCCTCAGGGCGAACGACCTGGCGGCACCATCGAAAAGGAAGCGCCGATCCACATCTCAAACGTGGCCCTGTGGAACGCACAGGAGTCCCGTGCGATGCGGGTTGGTTTTCGGATCAGCGATGATGGCGGAAAGGTCCGCTTCGACAAGAAGACGGGCGACTTGATCGACAATTCCTGAACGTGCATCCGCGGTTGTAGATAACCGTGCGTGGTGCAAACCAAGAGGCAGAGACCATGCAAGCCAGGCTCCGCGAGCGCTACACCGAGACGGTGACGCCTGCCCTGCGAAAGGAGTTCGCCTACACGAACCCCATGCAGGTGCCGCGCCTTGAGAAGATCGTCGTCAACGTCAGCATCAAGGAAGCGATCACAAACGCAAAGGTGCTTGACGTGGCGGCTGTGGAGCTGGGCGTCATCACCGGGCAGAAGGCGATCATCCGCCACGCCCGCCGCTCTATCGCCAACTTCAAGCTGCGTGAAGGAATGCCGATCGGCGTAAAGGTGACCTTGCGCGGGACCCGCATGTGGGAGTTCCTCGATCGCCTGATCGCAATGGCGATTCCCCGTATCCGTGACTTCCGAGGCCTGAATCCGAACGGGTTTGATGGCCGCGGGAACTACTCCATGGGGATCACCGAGCAGATTATCTTCCCGGAGATCGACTACGACAAGGTCCAGCGGACCACCGGGATGAACGTCACTTTCGTCACCACGGCCACATCCGATGCTGGGGGCCGAGCATTGCTCAAGCTCCTCGGCATGCCCTTCAGGGAGCAATAGCCCATGGCCAAGAAATCAATGATCGCGAAGTCGAAGCGGACTCCAAAGTTCGCTGTGCGTAAGAACAGTCGCTGTCGAGTGTGTGGTCGGCCTCGTGCCTACCTTCGCAAGTTCGGAATGTGCCGCATCTGCTTTCGTGAGCTTGCGCTCAAGGGCGAGATTCCCGGCGTCACCAAGGCGTCTTGGTAGTCGATCCTTGCACACCTTCTTTAGGAGCATCTCATGACCGACCCGATCGCCGATCTGCTGACGCGCATCAGGAACGCGGTCCATGCCCGCCACAACAGCCTGCTCGTGCCCCGCTCCAAGCTCAAGTTGGAGTTGGTCAAGATCCTCAAGCGTGAGGGTTTTGTAGAGGGGTACATCGAGGTTGATGAAGGCGCCCAGGGCTGGATCAAGGTTTTCCCTCGTTACGACGACGCACAACAGGCGGTGATTCGCGGCATTCAGCGCATCAGCAAGCCTAGCCGTCGGCTGTACGTCGGCAAGCATGATGTGCCGCGCGTTCGCAATGGACTCGGTGTCGCGATTCTCACCACGCCCCGGGGCGTGCTTACTGATCGCCAGGCCCGTCAGCAGGGCGTGGGCGGTGAGGTTCTCTGCTACGTCTGGTAGCAGGGACCCTGCGTACCTTTGGAGACTCAGTCATGTCCCGAATTGGCAGTCAGCCCGTAGCACTACCCAAGGGCGTCACGTTCGCCTTGGCCGATGGCCAGATGCACGTGAAGGGTCCGAAGGGCACGCTCAGCCGCAAGGTTGTCGACGGCATCAGTTTCGTACAGCAGGGCGATCTGGTCGTGCTCTCACGGGTGAACGACACGCCCACCATCAAGGCTCGTCACGGGCTGATGCGTTCGCTGCTCAACAATATGGTCATCGGCGTAAGCCAGGGCTTTGTGAAGCAGCTCGAGATCATTGGGGTGGGCTACAAGGCAGAAAAACTCGGCAACAAGCTGGTCCTCAATCTGGGCTATAGCCACGTCATCGAGTACCCCTTTCCAGAGGGGATCACGGTCAGCGTCGAGAAGAACACCAAGCTGGCTGTCAGCGGTATCGACAAGGAAAAGGTAGGCCAGACGGCCGCGGTTCTTCGTGGCTTCCGGCCGCCGGACAGCTACAAGGGCAAGGGCGTGCGCTACCAGGGCGAACACGTACGGATCAAGGCCGGCAAGTCCGGTCAGTAACGAGGCAATCATGGCGAAGACAAATCCCAGAAGTCGTGCGCGCACGCGCCGAAAGGCGCACATTCGCAAGACGGTGCGTGGCACAGAAACGCGGCCCAGGCTCAGCGTGTTCCGCAGTGCCAGGCATATCTACGCTCAGGTTGTCGACGATGTCGCAGGACGGACCTTGGCTTCGGCCAGCACCCTGTCGCCTGAGCTCACCGAACTGAAGGGACACGGCGGCAATTGCGACGCGTCTGCTCAGGTTGGCAAGCTGGTGGCGGAAAAGGCGCTTGCCGCGGGTGTCGCGCGGGTCGCATTCGACCGCAATGGCTTCCTGTACCACGGCCGGGTCAAGGCGTTGGCGGAAGCGGCGCGTGAAGCTGGTCTCCAGTTCTGAGAAAGGTCGCAGGGATTCTCCTGCAGGAGGAAGCATGGCAAGGATGCGCAATTCGCGTCGCCAGGAAGAGGACTCCGGCTTTATTGAAAAGACCATCGCCATCAATCGGGTGGCCAAGGTCGTCAAGGGCGGTCGGCGGTTCAATTTCACGGCGATCGTCGTGTCTGGAGACGGACAGGGGCGCGTCGGCGTGGGGCATGGAAAAGCCAACGAGGTCCCCGAGGCGATTCGCAAGGGAACCGAAAAGGCGCGGCGCAGCCACTTCGATGTTCCCATCATGGAGGGCACCGTTCCCCACTACGTAATCGGGACCTTTGGTGCTGCGAAGGTCGTGTTGAGGCCGGCCAGTCCGGGTACAGGCGTCATCGCTTCCTCGACCGTGGCCGCGATCCTGGGGGCTGCGGGCTACCACAATGTGCTGACCAAGGTGCTAGGTTCCACCAACCCGCACAACGTGGTGCGGGCGATGATGGATGCCCTCAGCCGGCTGGAGTCTCCTCAGCAGTATGCCGTGCGTACCGGCAAATCACTCGACGATATCATGCCGGACTACAACGTCGGAAGGTCGGTATGGGGCACAGGCCATTGAGCCCCAGGAGAACATGATGAAGAAGCTCAACGTTACCCTGAAGCGAAGCACGATTGGCGCGACTCGGCGTCTGCGGGCAACCGTGGCAGGACTGGGGCTGCGCCATCCTAGAGATACGCGGGTGTTGGACAACACACCGGCGATTCGGGGCATGGTCAAGCGCGTCATCCACCTGGTGGATGTCGTTGAAGTCGAAGTGGACAACTAGTCGGGGATTGACCCTGGGAGCCATCATGGCCAATGAACTCAGCTACCTGTCCCCCGCTCCTGGCTCTACCAAGTCGCGGACCCGTTTGGGTCGCGGTGAGGGATCTGGCCAGGGCAGGTCCGCCGGCCGTGGCTCCAAGGGGCAACGCAAGCGCGGCACCGTGCGCGTTGGTTTCGAGGGCGGCCAGATGCCCCTGCATCGGCGCCTGCCCAAGCGGGGCTTCACCAACATCTTCGCGAAGCGCTTTTCCGAGGTGCGAATCGATCGCATCGCCGCGAAATTTGCCGCTGGCGAGATTGCTGACACCGAGACCTTGAAAGCACGAGGATTGGTGAGCAAGGTAGAATCCAACGGGATCAAGGTTCTTGGCAATGGCGAGATCAGCCATGCCGTCACGGTCCGCGCTGCTGCTTTCACCAAGGCCGCTGCCGCGAAGATCGAAGCCGCTGGTGGCAAGGCCGAGGTCGTCTGAGGATAGAATCGCGTGATTGAAGCCATCGCCAACATCCTTCGGATCGCCGATCTTCGGAACCGGATCTTCTTTACCTTGGCGATGCTAGCCATCTACCGGCTGGGCATCTTCATTCCGGCGCCGGGCGTAGATAGAACCGCGCTCTCCGACTTCTTCGCGGACAACCAGAACAGCCTCTTTGGCATGTACGATATGTTCACGGGGGGGGCGCTGGAACAGTTCAGCGTGTTCGTGCTGGGCATCATGCCCTACATCAGCGCCAGCATCATCATGCAGCTCATGGCCGTGGTGATGCCGCAAGTCGAGCGCATGAAGAACGAGGGCCAGGCGGGCCAGAAGAAGATCACCCAGTACACCCGCTACATGACGATCGGCATCGCGATCATCCAGGCATCGGCCATCTCCGTCAGCCTGGAGCAGATGAAGACGATGGGCGGTACCGACGTCGTGATTGAGCCGGGCCCCAGCTTCCTCATGATGACCATCATCACGATGACGGCGGGTTCCTGCTTCATCATGTGGCTGGGCGAGCAGATTACCGACCGCGGCATCGGAAACGGGGCGTCGCTGATCATCACCTGCGGCATCATCTCGGCCTTGCCCAATCGCCTGCGCCAGACGATTGAGATGGTTCGGATCGAGCAGATCAACCTGCTGCAGCTCGTCTTGTTGATGGGCTTCATGTTTGCAGTGGTGATGGGCATCGTCTTCGTAGAGCGCGGGCAGCGCAAGGTTCCAATCCAGTACGCCAAGCGGGTCGTGGGGCGCCAGGTCTATGGGGGACAGGCGACGCACCTGCCGATGAAGGTCAACGTCTCTGGCGTGATTCCGCCGATCTTTGCGTCCTCGCTGCTGATGTTTCCGGCGACCGTGGGCACCTTCTACGACCACCCCTTGTTCGCGGCGATGAGCTCGGCTTTCATGCCGGGAACCTGGATGTACAACGTCACCTATGTGGTGATGATCGTCTTCTTCGCCTACTTCTACACCGCGGTGTCCTTCAATCCGGTGGATGTCGCTGACAATCTGCGCAAGCACGGCGGCTACATCCCAGGGGTGCGCCCCGGGAAGCAGACGGCCGACCATCTCGACAATATCCTCACGCGGCTGACCGCAGGTGGGGCACTCTACCTGTCTGTGGTGTGCTTGCTGCCGACGCTGCTGATCTCCAGCTACGGCGTGCCCTTCTATTTTGGCGGCACCGGGCTGCTGATCATCGTCGCGGTCTGCTTGGACACGGTCGGGCAGGTCGAGGGGCATCTCCTGACTCGCCACTACGACGGGATCCTGGGTCCGAAGTCGTCAAAGGCAAGGGGACGCCGCAGCAAGCTGCTTACCCTCTGATCTCTGGAGTCCCGATGAACATCATCCTGTTCGGACCGCCGGGTGCCGGCAAGGGGACACAGGCGGCGGCGATCTGTCAGCGTGCGTCGGTGCCTCATGTGGCGACTGGCGACATCTTCCGCAGGAATCTGCGCGAGGGCACCCCCTTGGGGCAGTTGGCGCGCGGCTATATGGATCGCGGCGAGTTGGTCCCCGACAGCGTGGTCTGTGACCTGGTCACGGATCGATTGGGCCAGCCGGACGCACAAGGGGGCGTGCTGCTGGATGGGTTTCCGCGCACCGTCGTGCAGGCTGCGCTGCTGTCGAAGTGGCTCGATGAGAACGGGCGCAAGATCGATGTTGTCGTGAACCTGCGGGTTCCGGACGACGTGCTGGTGAAGCGGCTGAGCGGGCGCCGGACCTGCCTGGCTTGCGGCGCGACCTATCATGTCGACTACAACCCTCCCTCGACCCCAGGCGTGTGCGATGTCTGTGGAAAGGCCGACGTCGTTCAGCGCGATGATGATCGCGAAGAGACCGTGCTGGCCCGTTTGTCGACCTACCATCGAGACACCGCCGCGGTGCTGCCTTGGCTGCAAGAACGGGTCGGTGTGGTGGATGTCGACGCTACGCGGTCGATCGACGACGTTGGGGCCGCGGTGCTGGCGGCCTTGGCTTGACGCTTCAGTGGTGACGGTGTAGGTGGCGGTGCTGTCTTGGTGGGTTGGGTCTGACCTTCGTGGTGCGCGGCCGAAAACCTCCAGCACCACAGCCGCCAAGGCCGTGTGCAAGGGCAAGCTTCCAACCGATGAACCGGCACTCAGTCGGCGAGGTGAGTGATGAAAGTGAAGACATCAGTCCGCAAGATCTGCAGCAAGTGCCGTGTGGTACGGCGCCGCGGCGTCGTGCGGATCATCTGCGAGAACCCCAAGCACAAGCAGCGGCAGGGGTAAAACATGGCACGTATCGAAGGCGTGGACCTCCCACGCAACAAGCGGGTCGACATCGCGTTGACCTACATCTACGGCATCGGCCGTGAGACCGCGCGGCGGATCGTGGCGGAAGCCAAGGTCGACCCGTCCGTTCGCAGCCAGGACCTGTCCGAGGTCGAGGTCGCGGCGATCCGCGAGGCCATCCAGCAGGGCTACAAGGTTGAAGGCGAACTCCGCAAGGAAGTCGCCATGAACATCAAGCGTCTGATCGATGTCAACGCGTACCGCGGGCTTCGTCATAAGCGAGGCCTGCCGACGCGGGGGCAGCGCACCCACACCAACGCCCGGACTCGCAAGGGACCGCGGCGTGCCATCAGCCGCCGCAAGTAGGGGGGAGTACACGCCATGGCCAGTTCTCGACGTGGACCCCGTAGGGTCAAGAAGAACATCCCTACCGGGATCGTTCACATTCAGGCGACGTTCAACAACACCATCATCACCATCACGGACCCTGCCGGGAACACGGTGGCTTGGTCCAGTGCTGGGGTCAAGGGCTTCAAGGGCTCCAGGAAGTCCACACCCTTTGCCGCGCAGCTCGTCGCCGAGGACGCGGCCCGCAAGGCGATGGACAACGGCATGAAGGCGGTGGGCGTCTATGTGAAGGGGCCCGGAACCGGTCGCGAATCAGCGCTGCGCGCGATCGCGAACTGTGGGCTCAAGATCACGCACATCCGCGACGTCACGCCAATCGCTCATAACGGTTGCCGTCCTCCCAAGAAGCGGCGCGTCTAAGCGCTTGCAGGGCGGTCTTCGGCCGCCTCCCAGGCCCGCGTATCGGGGCGGTGTGCGCCGCCCGGATTCGCTCCACCACAAGCATCTTCGGGTGTAGAACCGATTGGTCTGGTCGGCAGAAACCCGAGATGGAGTAGAGAATGAACGAGATCTTCGCCAACAATTGGCGCAGTCTGATCAAGCCTGGCGCGCTTGAGCGCGACGGGCATTCCGACGCTGCCTATGGCAAGTTCGTGGTCCGCCCCCTGGAACGTGGATTTGGGATCACGCTGGGGAATGCGCTGCGGCGTGTGCTGGTCTCCAGTCTTCAAGGCGCGGCCATCACCAGCGTGAACATCGATGGCGTGCTGCACGAGTTCTCGTCGATTCCAGGCGTAGTCGAAGACGTCACCGACATCATCCTGAACTTGAAGGGTGTGCGTGTACGCTCTTCCTCCGACGAAGACCTCACGGCTTCGATCGACAAGAACGGCGCGCCCGGCCAGGTTGTGGTAGTTCGGGCCGGGGACATCACTTTCAGTGGAGCGGCCGAAGTCCTCAACCCGGAACACCCCATCGCTACGCTCACCGAGAGCGGCCGGTTTGTCGCCGAGATGACGATCGCGATGGGCAAGGGCTACGTGCCCGGAACGCTGCTCGCTGGTTCTGAGCTGCCAATCGGGACCATCCCGGTGGACGCACTGCACTCGCCCATCAGGCGCGTGAAGTACACCGTGACCAACGCTCGTGTGGGTCAGCGGACCGACTTCGACAAGCTGACCCTGGAAGTGTGGACGGACGGTTCCGTGCGGCCTGACGACGCGGTGGCCTACGCCGCGAAGATCGTCAAGGAACAGGTCCAGGTCTTCATCAACTTCACCGAAGACAGTGAACCGGTGGTTGGCGCCGAGTCGGCGGGTGAAGAAGAGTGGAACGACAGCCTGTTCAAGCGGGTGGACGAACTGGAGCTTCGGTTCGCTCGGCAAACTGCCTGCAGAACGCCGGCATCGAGTACATCTGGCAGCTCGTAGAGAAGAGCGAAGCCGAGATGCTGAAGACCAAGAACTTCGGCCGCAAGTCCCTCAACGAGATCAAGGAAATCCTGGTTGAGTTGAACCTCTCGCTTGGCATGAAGCTACACAATTTCCCCAAGAACCGCGCGAAGTAGGCACCTGCCGCTTCAATCACGCAGGAGGGCGCCATGCGGCACCTCAAATCCGGTCGCAAGTTGGGCCGGAACAGCAGCCACCGCAAGGCAATGTACCGCAACATGGTCACCTCTCTGATGGTGCATGGACGGGTTCGCACGACCGAGGCCAAGGCCAAGGAACTGCGTCGCTTTGCCGAAAAGGTCATCACCCTTGGAAAGCGTGGGATCACGGGTCCCGTCGAAGGCCTGTCGGCCGACGATCTTGCCAAGGCCAAGGCCCGCCGACTTCACAATATTCGTCGTGCCCGGTATTGGGTGCATGACGGTGCGGCCTTGTCCCGCGTCTTTGGCGAATATGCCGAGCGCTTCCAGGACCGTCCGGGCGGCTACACTCGCATCTACAAGGTCGGCTTTCGGGCCGGTGACAACGCTCCGATGGCCGTCATCGAGCTGGTGGGTGAACTGGCGCCGGTCAGCGAAGAGGGGCCGGCCGCAGACGAGTCCGCCTGAGCTCTGTCGGTTCAGCGGCGCACGTTGCGCGGTAGGATGAAGTCCAGGTCTCCTTGGTGGAGGTCTGGACCTCGTGCGTCAGGGAGCTGGAATGGTCGACTCTGCGAGCTTGGAGCAGCAACTGGTCGGGCATATGCGTGCCCACGGCCTGAAGCGAACACAGCAGCGCCAGGTGCTGTTCGATGTGTTCGTCGGTGCAGGGCGCCATCTGGCCATCGACGAGCTGTTGGAGCGGGCTCAGAAGCGGCTTCCCGGTCTGGGCTATGCGACCGTGTACCGCACGCTCAAGCTGTTCGTCGAGGCCGGCATCGCCCATGAGCGGCGGTTTCAGGATGGCCAGACTCGGTACGAGCCAGCGGTGTTGGGTGAGCACCATGATCACCTGATCTGCTTGGACTGCGGCCACATCTTCGAGTTCGAAGATGGGCTGATCGAGCACCGCCAGGCACAGGTAGCCCATGAGCACGGGCTTGCGCTGGTCTCCCATCGCCATGACATCTACGGCACTTGTGAGAACTCAGAGACCTGCGCGTATCGAGGGTCCGGCAAGTGAAAAACGGCCAGGTCTGGAGACCTGACCGTTTGAAGATGGTGCGTGGAGGGGGAATCGAACCCCCAAGGCCTTGCAGCCACTAGGCCCTCAACCTAGCGCGTCTACCAATTCCGCCACCCACGCAGGGGAGACCAGATGTTTCTATGAGAGGCACAGAGGCGTGTCAAGGCGCGTCTTCGGGTGCGTCTGGTGCACTTGGCGCCGCGCTGGGGTCGGGCGTGGGGCTGTCTTCGGACGGGGCCGCCAGGGTCGCGCCGGGTGCGGCGCTTGTGGTGTCGCTGGCGGCGGGTAGCTGCACGTCAAAGCCGCCTTGTTCCTGGCTGGGGAGCTGATCGATTCCCTCTTCGATGTCCGAGTCGGTGGCGACACGCGTGTTGCTGTACAGCGCCAGGGTGATGCTGGTGAACATGAAGAGGGCGGCCACCACCGTGGTGGCCCGTCCCAGGAAGTGCCCTGAGCCGCGCGGGCCGTACATCTGGTTGCCGCCGCTGCCACCAAAAGCGGCCGCGCCTTCCTTGCCTGGCTGAAGCAGGATGATGAGGATCAGGGCAAAGCACAGGGACACGTGGAGGATCGTCACGAAGAACTGCATGATGGGCCTCGCAGGACAGGACAGGGCAGGACAGTCGGCGTCAGGAAGCGGCGGCGACGATGTCGCGGAAGGACTCCGCGTTGAGGGCGGCGCCGCCAACCAGCGCGCCGTCGATATCAGGTTGGGCCAGCAGCGCCGAGGCGTTGCCGGGCTTGACGCTACCGCCGTATTGTAGTCGCAAGCTGGCGGGCACTTCGCGGGGATAGTGCTCGGCAAGCCACGCGCGGATCGCGGCGTGCATTTCCTGGGCCTGGGCTGGGCTGGCCGTGCGGCCGGTCCCGATGGCCCAGATGGGTTCGTAGGCAATCGTCAGCTTCAGGACCTGATGAAGAGAGAGGTCAACGAGAGCGGCGGCGAGCTGGTTCGTGACGACGCTGCGTGCTTGCCCGGAGTCTCGCTCAGCCAGCGTCTCTCCTACGCACAGGATCGGGCGGAGTCCAGCCCGGTAGGCCGCGGCTAGCTTGGCGGCGACGATGTCGTCGGTGTCGCCAAACAGCTTGCGGCGTTCAGAGTGGCCGACAATCACGTGGCTGCACCCCGCCTGGGCCAGCATCTCTCCGGCGACAGCGCCGGTGAAGGCGCCGGATTTCAGCGGGTCGAGGTCTTGCGCGGCGACCGCGATTCCCGTGTGCCGCAGTCGGGCGACAACCGCGGGAATCGAAACATAGGGTGGAGCAACGGCGATGTCGGTCGCGGTGTTGTCGGCGAGCAGGCGCTTGAGTGCGACGGCCAGCGTGTCGGCATCCCGGGGCCCCAGGTTCATCTTCCAATTCCCGGCGATGAAAGGGCGTCGACTCATGCCTGTCCTGGTGGTGTCTTGGGCCCGATGAGGGGCGGATGAGGGGATGGGCCAGCGCTGAGGATCAACGCAGGCCGCGCGCCTTGGCTTGCGCAATGGACCGGGCAGCGATGGCCTTCAGGCCGGGAAGCTCGGTGCCTTGGATGAACTC
>JAADHA010000674.1 GCA_013152105.1 Oligoflexia bacterium
GGCAGCCGGAACAGGCGATCGGCGCTGTCGGAATCCACGGCCTGTTCGGGCGGCACGCCTGGGAGGCCATAGAGCGGCTCTGCTGCATCCCCAGCCCCGCCATCTGACGCGGTCTTCCTGGTGGGAGGCGGCAAGAAGAGCGGTTCGTCGACATCGTCCTTTGGGGCCGTCTTGTCGGGCGTCTTCTGGGCCGAGGCGTCCTGAGCGGCCGGTTCTTGCGCCGCCGGCGAGAAGCCACCCTCAGCCATATCAAACGGATCCCCGCCAAGATCGAACGGGTCACCGCCAAGATCAAAGGGATCGTCCGCAGCCGTCGGGGCTGGGGCCGGGGCCGGGGCCGGTTCTGACCCGCCGTCCGGGGATGCGATCGTACCGGGCAGCAGGTAGGGAACGTCATCGGCTTCGTCAGTTGGCACAGCGGCGACGGGACCACTCGGCGCGTCATCGCCGGTCGGATCGGCTGGAAGAAGCGAGTCGCTGGCCAGATCGGCAAAGGCCTCATTGCCAAGGTCCGCGAGGGCGTCCGCGTCGACATCATCGAAAGCCGCGGCGCCGAGATCCGCGAGAGCGTCGTCCGCAAAGTCAGCGTCCGCAAAGTCAGCGTCCGCGGCGTCACCGAAGCCACCACCCGCGAGCCCAACCGGAAAGTCCGAGTCGCCCTCATCTTCATCTTCATCGTCGAAGGACGGCAAGGCGAAGCTGTCGTGGGCATCGTCGCTGTCGTCCCAGGCGTCGAGGGCCGATCCTGCCAGGCCGACACTGGCCGCTTCGTCCGCGCTCTCAGACACGGGCGCGGGCGCGTCCAAGTCAAAGTCCAAGTCATCATCATCTGTCTCGACCAGTTCCCCTTCCAGCGGTTCGAGACCCGCGTCGGTCAGCTCGTCGAGCAGGTCGACATGGGGCAGGCTGATCCGCGAGCTCGAGTCAGAGGGTGGCGGCGAGCTTGCTGGGGTGGCGACGCCATCGGAGGGGCCGTCCGGCGGGGCTTGGTCCTGGGGCGGTGCTGGGTCGGTCGCGTCGACTTCTTTCGCGGTCGTCTCGGGGGCAGACGGCGGTTGCGGTTGCGGTTGGGGCTTCTTCTTGCGGCGTCCCAGCAGACTTCCAAGGAAGCTCTGCCGGCCGGTCTCGGCGGCCATAGGCGCCGCCGCCTCAGACACAGCGGTCTGGTCGACCTGGTCATTCCCCTTGCCATCGCCTTCTATCTGCGCCGCAACCGAGCCCTTTGAGCCCGCGACCTCGCCGTAGTTGCGAACCGTGATCTGCCGCACCTCGGACACGCCAGGTTCGACCGCCGAGACGTGGAGCATCCCGCTGCTGTCAATGCGAAAGGTGACATCCAGCTTGGTCTCCATACGAGGCGCCGGAGTCAGGCCGTGCATGGTGAATTCGCCCAGGAACTCATTCTCGTCCGCGAAACGGCTGTCCCCCTGGCGCACGGTGATCCGCACCGAGTCCTGATCGTCCTGGGTCGTGGCGAAGGTCCGCGTGTCGCTGGTGGGCACATGGATGTTGCGCGTCAACACCGTCTGGAACAGCCCGCCGGCCACATCGATCCCCAGATCAAAGGGAGTGACGTCGATGAGCACGTGTTGGGGAGCATCGTCGGCGTCAGTGATGCCCGCAGCGTGCACCGCGGCACCGATCGCCACGACCTCTTCAGGATGGACCCCGCGGCTGGGTTCCTTGCCGAACAAGCCAGAGATCGCCTCGCGAACGCGGGGCATCCGCGTCTGCCCACCCACCAGGATCACGTCGTCGATGTCCGCGATCTGGAGGTTGGCGTCGGCCAGGGCCTTGCGAGTGACCTCTACTGATCGCTGCACCAGGTCCTCGACCAGACCTTCCAAGGTCAGACGGGTGACCGCCAGCTCGAGGTTCGCGTCGGGCGTGAGGTGGGGCACCAGGACGGTGGTCCGATCCGTGAAGGACAACTCACACTTGGCGCGTTCCGCCGCGTCCTTGATCCGCTGCAAGGCCATCCGGTCATGTCGGAGATCGAAGCCCGTGTCCGACTGAAAGTGGTCGGCGAGGTAGTCCACCAGGCGATAGTCGAAGTCTTCTCCACCCAAGAAGGTGTCGCCCCGCGTCGACAGGATTTCATAGACCCCGCCAGCGATGTGCAGAACGGACACATCAAAGGTGCCGCCACCCAGGTCAAAGATCAGGAGCGTGCGGTCCAGATCCCGGCGAAAGCCAAAGGCCAGCGCGGCGGCGGTCGGTTCATTGATGAGCCGGTCACACCGCATCCCAGCCAACTCAGCGGCCTGGTAGGTGGCGGTACGCTGCTGGTTGTTGAAGTAGGCTGGAACGGTGATGACGGCTTCTTCCACCGGCTCACCCAAGGCACGCTCGGCCATCTCTCGGGCGGTTCTCAGGATCATCGCGCTGACCTCGACCGGAGTCAGCCGTTGGCTGGCCGCGATCACCATGCAGCCGCCGTCTGGCCCGGCCTCGATGTCGAAGCCCATCCGCTGGCGCGCTTCGGTCACCTGAGCGCTGTCGAAGCGGCGTCCGATCAGGCGCTTGATGGCGTAGACCGTACGATCCGGGTCGGTCAGGATCCGGTTTCGCGCCGCGTGCCCGACGATCTCGGTTCCGTATTCGTCGATGGTGACGACCGAGGGCATCACGCGGTAGCCCTTGTCGTCAGCGAGCACCTTGGGACGGCCGTCAACGAGCACGGCGACCGCCGTGTTTGTGGTGCCAAGGTCGATGCCGATCGCGGTGTGCATTTACCCACGCTGTCGAGGATGGAGTGACGAGGCTGAAGCATACAACAGGCCGCCACAGAAGCCGTCTGGCGCAAGGGTCAGCTTGGTTCTTCGAACAGGGGTACCTGGGCCTGGCGATCCTCTGGGCGGGGATCGACCGGGTAGTCCAGCGAGAAACACGCCTCGCAAAAAAGGCCCCGTTGCTGGCCCTCGGCACGGTGCAGCGCGTCGAGTGACAGGTAGCCCAGGGAGTCTGCGCCCAGGTACTGGCGGATCCCCTCCACGTCGTGGCGATGCGCGATCAGCTCTTCGCGCGTCGGCGTGTCAACGCCGTAGTAGCAGCTTCCCCGCGTTGGAGGCGCGGTGATGCGCAGGTGGATCTCGCGGGCCCCCGCGTCGCGCAACATCCGCACGATCTTGCGCGCGGTGGTGCCGCGAATGATGGAGTCATCGACCACCACGACGCGCTTGCCCTCTAGGACGCTGCGCACCGGCGCCAGCTTGAGCTTGACGCCGAAGTCCCGGATCTGCTGACTGGGCTCGATAAAGGTGCGCCCGACATAGTGGCTGCGAAGCAGGCCCCGCTGGTAGGGGATCCCGCTGGCTTCGGCATAGCCCAGGGCACCGGTCACGCCCGAGTCGGGAACCGGCACCACGACATCGGCAGCTACCGGATTCTCATGGGCCAACAGGCGACCGAATTCCAAGCGCATCTGGTAGACGCTGAGGCCAAAGAGCTGGCTGTCGGGGCGCGCGAAGTAGATGTTCTCGAACACGCAACTGCGGCGCGGCTTGCGCGGAAAGGGCCGCAGGGACTGCACACCATCGGCGTCGATGATCAGCATCTCGCCGGGTTCGACTTCGCGCACCAATTCGCTGCCCACCAGATCCAGGGCGCAGCTCTCGCTGGCCACGACCCAGGCGGAGCCACGGCGCCCCAGCACCAGGGGCCGGAAGCCGTGCGGGTCCCGCACCGCGACCAGCGTGTCCGGGGTCATCAGCACCAGGCTGTAGGCGCCTTCGACCCGCATCAGCGCATCGACCAGCCGATTGATGAAGGTGGTCTGCGCGCTGGCCGCCACCAGGTGCAGGATGACTTCGGTGTCGGACGACGTGGCGAAGATGCTGCCCCGGCGCTCCAGTTCGTCGCGGAGCATCCCCGCATTGGTCAGGTTTCCGTTGTGCGTGATCGCGAGTTGACCGGCCTGGTAGCGCACCACAAAGGGCTGCACATTGCGCAGGCTGTCTTCCCCCGTGGTCGAGTAGCGCACATGACCAATGGCGATGTCGCCCAATAAGCCCGCGATGTGGTAGTCCCCAAAGACATCTCCGACCAGACCCCGGCCCCGGAAGAGGCGGATCTTCTGGCCATCACTGGCCGCGATGCCAGCCCCCTCCTGGCCGCGATGCTGCAAGGCGTGCAGGCCCAGATAAGCCAGGTTTGCCGCTTCGGTGTCCCCGATGATGCCGAAGACCCCACACTCATCGTGAAAGCGGTCCCCAGGGCCTGTCGACGGGGCGGACCCACTGCCAGACACGGTGTTCATCCGGCGTGCAGCCGCTGGCCGAAGACCCGCCTGAACAGCTCACGGTAGGTGTCGCCCAGGTCGCCCAGGTCGCGACGAAACACGTCCTTGTCGAAGCGCCGCTGTGTGCCCTTCTCCCACAGGCGCGAGCCATCGGGCGTGATCTCGTCCGCCAGCAGGATCTGCCCGCGGCGGTCCGGGGCCAGTGCCCGCCCGAACTCCAGCTTGAAGTCGACCAGGGTCAGGTCGAACTCGTCCCAGAAAGCCCGCAGGAAATCGTTGACTTCGAGGGCGGCATGGCGAAGGTAGGCCAGCTCCCAGGCCTGCGCCCAACCGAAGAGCAGGGCGTGGTCGTCGTTGACCAGCGGGTCATCCAGGGCGTCGGACTTGTAGAAGAACTCGACCAGGGGCCGATCGAGCGCCGTGCCCTCGGCGATGCCCAGGCGTTTGGACAAGGAACCTGCAGCGATATTTCGCACCACCACTTCAACCGGGATGATCTGCACGCGATGGCAGATGTGGACGGTTGGCGAGGGGGTCGAGGCCAGGTGGGTTGGGACGCCGCTGGCGTCGAGGCGCTCGAAGATGATGGCGCTCAGGCGGGCGTTGACTTCACCCTTGTCACGGACCTGGGCACGCTTGACGCCGTTGAAGGCCGTCGCGCCGTCGGTGAACTCGATCCAGACCAGGTCCGGGTCGGTTGTGCCGTACACATTCTTGGCCTTGCCGGTGTACTGCAGCTCGGTCTTCGAGGGAGTGGTCATGGCGATCCCGCGGCAGGTAGAAGGAGGGGGCTGGGACGAGGGGGTCGGGGTTGACCCGGCCAGAGCCCCTATCGCACGCATCGCGGCTCGTCGTGCCACCCACACCCGCAATGTCGACGATAAGGAAGCGCCCCCCCCAGGAGGCGACGTGAGCCACGACCCTGTCCTGACAGTGCGGCGCAGTGGGATGCTCGCGGCCCTCGACCAGCAGGTCCACGCACAGGTCCACGCACAGGTCTTGGAGCAGATCTTCGAGCGCACGCTGGTGTCTGGGTCGCCAGCGGCCGCCCACTCGTCGGACTGAGCATCATGTCCTGGCCCCGTCGCCGCGTCCTGCTGGCCCTGGTGTTCATCGGGGCCGCTCTTGCGGGCACCACCTGGCTTCTGTCCCAAGCCCTGGTCGCCCGTGGAGACCAGCTCGCCGACCAGGCAGCCACGCGTCCCAAGCTGGTGGCGCGGATGCAGGCGCGGATGCAGGCCCGGCATTGGTACCAGCGCGCAGCCGCTCTTCCCCTGGGCGCCGACATCGCGCGCCACGCCCTGGACCGGCTGGACGCCGACGCCCAACCCGATCTGGACCTGCAGCGACAGACCCTGGAGGGCGGTGCCCAGGGCACGGCCCTGCACCTGCAGTGGTTGCGTGCGCTCGCACAACAGCCGGGCTGGCCTGGGGAGCGGGCGCGCCTGCGACGGTTTCGCGCCCTTGTGTCCTACGGAAAAGCGGGGACCGACATCCAGGGTCCCTTCGCCGACCACTGGCTAGGCGTGGCCGCGCTCTGGTCGGGCCAGATCGACCAGGTACCGCTCTCCCTCCAGGACACGGCCCCGGGCCTGGTCCTGCTTGGCAAGCGGTCGGTGGATCCCACTCAAGACGTGGACGCGGCGCCCGGCAAGGGCGACGAGTCGGACCTGACCCGCCTGGTCCGGGCCGAGCGGCTTCGCCGGAGTGGCGAGACCGAGCGGGCTCGGGGCCTGTTGGCCGCGCTGGTCCAGAAAGACGGCCTCATCGCTGCCGCGGCGACCCAGTCCTGGGGGCTGTCGCTGGTCGACGAGCTGACCCGCCAACCCGACTCGATGATGCTGGCCGACGCGGGGGCTTCCCTGGAGCCCGACGCGATGGCCGCCCTTCGAGCCCGCCTGTTGCTGGCCCCCGACGACGACCCGGCCTGGGCCGGAGCGTGGCTGGCCCTCGCCGAGATCGACGCCCTGCGTGGCAACCGTGACGACTGCGTGGCCGCGGCCTGGGCCGCGGTCGGGATGTCCTCGGCGACCTGGGCCCCACCACCCCAGCAGCTCCCAGCCGCCGCTCGCCTGGACACGGCCGGCCTGGTGAATCCCCGCCACGTCCAGCGAGTCCGCTTCGCCGTCGATGACGCGCGCAAGGCGGCTGCCCAGGCGGGGCAAGCGACCGCCCAGCTCGTCCACCTGGAGACCGCCCTGCTGCTCATCCAAGGCCAGGCATCGCTGGCCGCTCGCGACCTGCCCGTGGCGAGGCGACGCATGGAGATGGCCGCCGCGATGATGCCGACATCACCCACGGTCACCGGATGGCGGGTGCTGGCCGCGCTGCTCGACGACGATGAAGCTGCCGCGGGCTCGGCCCTCGACGCCCTCCCCTCGCTCGACCAGACCACCGACGACACGGGGCTCCAAGCGGTCGCCAAGTCCTGGCTGAAGCCTGAACCGGTCGACCGGGTCGACAACCCGGCGCACGCCCTGCGCTCGCTCCTCCAGAAACCATGGGGTCCGACCCAGCTCATCGAGCTTGCCAAGACCCACGCCGACCACCCCGACGATCTCGACCTGGCCTTGCGATCCCCACCCAGCGATCACGTCGATCTGGCCCAGGCCCTGGCCCAGACCTATCTCTGGCTGCGCGTCTGTCGCGCCCTCGGCATGGACACCGCCCCCGCGACAGCGGCCCTGGACCGGCTGCGCAAGGCGGCGATGGACGAACCCTTGTGGGCGTTCTTCGCGCTGGGCGCCTACTCGCTGGACGGGCCCGAGATCCCCCCGCAGGGCAGGTGAGTCCCAGTCGGTGGCCGCAGACGGCAACGATCTGCCGCTGAACTGCTTCAGATCCGCCGGTAGAGCAGGCGGACCCGCGTCCACTCACCCAGGCGATCCCAGACCGTGTGGTAGGTCCACCGAGCGGTACGATCCATCTGCCTGAGATCGTCCGGAGCGAGGCCCAGGCCATACTCGACGCGGTCCCGGATCTCGGCCGCCTGGGCCAGACCGTGAACCTCGACCTGGGCGGCTGACAAACTGGCCAGGGTCGGTCCCGCGCGCGCCAGCAGGCTGGCGGCGGGCTCGTTGGGGCGAGGGCTCACACCGGCGTCGCCCAGGGCAAGCTCCACCAGGCGCCAGCCGTTGCGAATCCTGGCGGTCGGTGAGAGGGGGATGAAGGGTCTTTGGTAATGCCGAGCCAGCAGCAGGCGCCGCACGGGCCGGTAGAAGACCACCATGCAAAGCAGGAAGAGCGCCAGCACCGTGAGGACGGTCCCGAGCAGGTCCAGGCCCTGGGCGACCTGGGGCCGTAGCTCTTCGCGGGCCTCTTTGATGGCCTGGCCACCGGCTTGTTGCCAGCGGCGCTGCAAGTCGGAGGGCGCTGCCGGCTGCTGGCCTTGCGCGGTCGAGGGCGAGCCACCGCCCTGTTGGCCACTGCTTGGTGTGTCTCCATCGTCCTGATCGGCAATCACATCGTCCCCGGTCCCCGAACTAGCCTGGCCCCCCCGGCCTGGACCGGTCCGCCACAGGTAGGGCGCCATCAGGGCCGATCCCAGGGTGAGGACCAGGGCGAGCATGCCGACCAGCACCCAGCCAGCACAGGAGAGCCGGGGCCGGACCGCGCCAGTCTCACGCACCGAGCCCAACAGCGGCGCCCTGGGGCCGCGACGCCACAAGGCCAGGCGGTGGCCCTCCCGCGCCAGCAGGTAGGCCAGGAACAAGAGGATCCCAACACCCAGCACGCTGATCGTGAAGCCATCCCAGATGGCCCACTTGCTGCCAGCCTTCCAGTCTTCGACCCGGCCAGCCTTCTGGGCCACGACGATGGCACAGCCACTGGCGTAGACCAGCGGCACGAAACCTCCAAACAGGGCCCGGCCCGCCCGAAGGGACCAGGCTCCACCCAGCGCGAAGATCGGAAAGAGCAGGAAAAACACGAAGACCAGGATCCCGGCGGCGCCAGCCAGCGACGCCGCGAAGACGCCGGCGAGTATCCCGAGGGCCCAAAAGACAGCCCACAGGGCGAACAGAACCCAGTCCCGCAGCCGCAGCACCGCCGCGAACTGGCCGGCCAGCACGCCCGCGACCGTCGTGCCCCCAAGGATGCACAGCGTGATGAGCGAGTCCATCGCCGGGTCCTTGGCCATCACGACCAACGCGAAGGCGGCGAACATCAGCACCAGGAAGACCCAGTAGGCGACCAGAGGACGGACAAGCGCGCGCAGGCGCTCGAGCAAGAGGCGCTTACGGTTCGATGACCCAGCTTGCTGGCGCATTCCCGTCACGAGGCCGGTCCCCCTCGGG
>JAADHA010000082.1:0-491 GCA_013152105.1 Oligoflexia bacterium
AACACGGCGTCGTGGGGTGGTCAGGAACTTCCGAGCGCGTGCACTAGTGGGTCCGCCGGGCCAGCGCTTCTCGCTGACAGACACGACGGGGACCGTCTGTGCCGTGACCACGGGGCAGCGAGGTCTGTGGACCCTGTGCCTGAGCTTGTTGGCGCTCCTCTGCAGGCGCAGATCCCTGGCCTGAGCTCGTCAGGCCGAGCGACGCCGCCGCAGGCCGATCATCAAGAGTCCGCCCAGCCACAGCCAAGTGCCGGTGCGTGACGGTGTGCTGGCACATCCCGAGCAGCCGCCACCCGCCACTTGCTGGCCGTCGGTGTTGCCAGTGCCAGTGCCCATGTCCGGCGGGCCGTCAGTACCGTCACAGTCTTGGTCGACCCCGTCTGCCGAGTCATCGGTGGCGTCAGGGTTGACGGTGGCGTCGGCGTCGTCGCAGTCGTCTCCGCCGTAGTCCAGGCTGTCGTGTCCGTCGGCGTCGGCGTCGTAGTCGCTGG
>JAADHA010000082.1:573-9090 GCA_013152105.1 Oligoflexia bacterium
CGTCTCCGCCGTAGTCCAGGCTGTCGTGTCCGTCGGCGTCGGCGTCGTAGTCGCTGGCCCCGTCGCAGTCCTGGTCGATGCCGTCGTACCAGACCTCGTCCGAGGCTGGCATGACAGTGGCGTCGCTGTCGTCACAGTCCAGCCCGCCGCAGTCCGTCGAGCTGAAGCCGTCACCGTCAGCGTCACAGCGGCCACAGGGGTCGCCGGAGATGCTGCCTGCGACGTCGGCCAGCGTGTAGCTGCGCGTGTAGGTCTCGCTGGTGCCCAGGCCGACCATGAAGCCGGCCGAGGTGGCGCTTCCGGCTGCCAGGTCACCTAGGTTGAGGACCACGACTCCGGCCAGATCCTCGGTGAGATTGTCGGGGTCCGAGAGGATCAGGGCGGGGTCGTCGCTGCGCTCGGCGAAGCCCAGGCTGGCGTCCGTGGGGATGCACGGCGCATAGCCCAGGGTCAGCCCCGTCTCTCCTAGGGCGACCAGCCAGTCGTCGACACCATCTGAGCCCGTGGCGTCCTGGACGTCGTTGGTGGTGGCCGTCTCGCCGGTCAGCGGTTGATCGATCTGCGGGTCCACGGCGTGCAGCAGGGACAGTGAGCTGAGGTCTGTGGTACCGCCGTTGTAGACCTCGAACCACACCAGCAGTGCCACCCCATCGTCCTGGACGCTGCCGCTGGAGGTCAGGCTCCAGCGCAGATCGACCCGCTCGTACTTGAGGATCTCCACGTCGCCATAGACCAGGAGGTGCAGCGCCTCGGTCGACGTGGATGCTTCGCTGTCCAGCGTCCAGTCACAGCTGCCGACACCGTCGTTGCCGCCGATGAGCACATCGGTGCCACCGTCTTGCCAGGCCAGACTGAGCTGCTGCCAAGCATCGCCGCCGCTGGTGAGCTCGTTCCAGCCGTAGCTGGCTGAGCTGCTCAGCGGGTCGTAGAGCTGTACCCCCATGCCCAGGCTGGGGTCGTTCCAGGTTCCACAGCTTCCGTAGCTGAGACTCCAGGTGGAGCCGTCGATGGTCAGGGCGGACGCGGTGGTGGACCACGTGCATAGAGCCAGCGGCGCCGCACCCACTAGAAGGGCGCGCAGGATCGAGGTTGGCATCAATACAATTCCGAGTAACTGTCAAGCGGTCAGAAAATCGAGACTTCGCGCTTGCGGTGTAGGATCTTGAAGGCGTTGGGCATGGGGTCGTCTTCTGCCAGCACAAAGTGACAGGCTTCGCACCCACTCGTCAGGGGCTCGCCCTTGTCATCCACCATCTGCTCGGTGTGGCAGCGGAAGCAACCAGTCTCGGTGTCCTGGTGGGTGTGGCGGCTCTGGTAGGTGCCCCAGTATAGGTTCATCCCGGGCCACACGAATTCAGACCAGGTGTCCTGGAGGACCTCGATGGATTGCTCTATGTCTTCCTGGTAGGTCTCCCAGGCTTCGGGGTGCTGCGTCTGGTAGACCTGGGCCAAGCCGGCGATGGCTTTGTGGGCTTCTTCGTCCGTGGCGTAGCGCGGCCTGATGACCTTCATAGCCTCGGCCTTGATCCACGGGATGTTGACGTTGATGGCGCCTACTTCCAGGCGCTCGTCCACGGCTGCGTCGGCGCTGAGGAAGTCGTGCCCGACCCGGTTGTGGCAGTCGATGCAGTCCATCTCGCGCTCGGTCTTGATCTTGTGCTGGGCATCTTCGGTCCAGTCGATCCGTCGCCAGGTCTTGCTGTCACCGGACGCATCGGTGCGGGTCACCTCGACCACTTGGTTCCACTCCTCGTCCAGCGCCTTGTAGCTGACGTGGCGGCCTGCCTGCATGTGGCTGTGGATACCGTCGCTGGGGAAGCCCAGGTCGCTGCCGCCGCCGATGCGGAGGTTGAGGATGTTGTAGCGAATGGAGTTGGTCTGGTCTTCTTGGTAGTGCTTGAAGACCTTGAGCTTTTCGCCCTGGTAGGTGCTGGGGTCATGGCACTCCAGGCAGATCTCTTCGGCCCGCCGCAGTAGCTTGACGGGGGTTTCAATGGGGCGGCTGTAGTGGCCCGTGAACACGCCCACCATCTGACGGGTGCCGTTGAGCTTGGCCTTGACGAAGGGCGAGACCCCCGGGCCGATGTGGCACGCGACACAAGCCACCCCCGAGTGTGGAGAGCGTTGATAGACCGTGTATTCGGGCTCCATCACGTTGTGGCAGATCAGTCCGCAGAACTCGGGCTCGTCCATATAGTGGTAGCCTTCGTAGCCGGCAGCGGTGAAGAAAGTGCCGTTGACCAGGGTCAGCACACCAACCACGGTGGCGGTATGGCGCGCCACCGACCAGTCAACTTGGGTCGCGGCACCCCGGATCGCAGCCATATTCAGCTTGCCGCCGCTGATCTTGCGGGCGGCCAGCAACAGGCCAGCCGGGATAATCACCAGGCCGGTGCCGATCATGCCGGGGATGAGGTTCCAGGTGAAGATGCCGAGATAAGGATTGTCGAACCCCGACTGGCGCGTCCACCACAGCACGGCCAGCTCCAGCAGGAAGCCGGAGGTCGTGACGACGACACCGAAGGTGGCGATCTTGCTAGCGCTGAACAGCTTGAGTGGGATTGCGATGAAGCGATGCACACCTGGTGTCCAGTTCTTCGAGGGAGCGCGGCGAGAATCCGCCGCTCACCTAACCAGGCTCAGGATGACCAAAGCTGACGTGGCTCAGGACTTGGATGGGTTGTCAGGCGACACGGTCAGGACGGTCGCTGGTGGCTGCGGGGCTGTCCGTTGCTAAGCAGCGACCGGCGTCGTGGAATAGCATGCGTGCATGCGCTCCTTGTGCCTCCTGTCGCGTTCGCCGGCCCCTCGCCCGAGGTTGCTGGCGCTGCTTGTCCCGACCCTGCTGGTCACGGCGGGCTTGTCCTCCCGTGCCTGGGGAACAGCCCTTCCCGATCTTGTGCCGCAGGTCCTTGCAGTCAGCCCCCAAGGGACCGGGCTGGCGCTAAAGGGCCGCGTCCTCAACGTGGGCTCTGCACCTTACCGTGGTGGTGACAGCGTCGTGGTCACGAGCGATGATGGCGTGGAGCACTACCTGGTGCTCCCTCCCATCGATCCTGATCACGCCTATGTCTTCGACCTGACGCTGCGGGCGGCGGAGCCTTCGGGCCAGATCAAGGTCAGCGTGGACCCTCTGGGGCATGGATCAGAGGCGGCCGTGGACAACAATGTGGTGGTGTGGGAGCGCCATCCGCCGCTGGACCTTGCGGTTGGCTCGGTGCGCGTGGAAGGTCAGCCCGAAGTCGGCCAGCCCGTCTACTTGGTGGCCGACCTGCGAGATCGCCTGTGGACGCCGGCAGGGATCGCCACGGCCCAGGCCACGGTCCAGGTGACGGCAAGCTTGCGGCTTCCCGGCGGCGACGTGGTCCCCGTCGACGTGGCTCCGGTCGAAGTGAAGGACTTGCTGGGCTCCCACCCTGTGCCCATAGACCTGCGGCTACCGACCGTAGCATTAGCCAGAATCCCCGTGGCCGACCGCCAGTCCACCACCGGTGGCGGCATGCTGACCCGCGCCACGGCCGAGGTGTCGGTCTGTGCGGTTGCAGCGCCGGGGACCGTCGAGATCGAGGACGACTGTGACGGTCGTCCGGGCTGCAACAACTGTGCCACAGTGAGCATCGCAGACCTACCTGTGCTCCTCTTCAGTCCCGAGCCCGAGCTCGTCACAGTCGCGGAGCCCGAGCCTGAGCCCGAGCCCGAGCCCGAGCCCGAGCCCGAGCCCGTCACAGTTGCTGCTGCAGTCGCTGTTGCCGAGCCGGCTGTCGTACCAGCCTCGGCGCCGGACTCGTCGCAGCTGCTCTTCGTCTGGCGACCGGATAACGCTGCAGGCCAGACCACCACTGCCTCGGGCGCTGCGTCGGTAGCGACTGCCGAGAACTCGTTGGGCCCCGCGGCTCGCGGTGCGGCCAGTCCTGTGCTTGAGGTTCCAGCCCAGGTTGACAGTCAGCGTCGGCCCGATCTGGTCGTGACGGCAGTGAGCTGGGCAGAGCCCGACAGTGCTCTGCGGGGCGATGAGGGTGCGCCCGGTCCTCGAGTGATCATCGAAGTGCAAGATCTGCAGGCGGCCGTGGGCCGAAAGAGCGGGACGACGACGGTGGAGCTGCAAGAGGTGGGTTCCGCCGAGCGGGTCCATGCGGGGCTCGATCTCCCACAGCTTGCCTCGGGGCCTGCCCAGGTCCAGCTCGATGCGCCGATCTCGCTGGCGGCGGCTCGCTGTGCCGTGTCGGGTCGGCAGTCGGTCCTCGTCTCGCTTGCTGTCAGCCTCTCGCCCCTCGATGAAGAACTCAACACGCTCAACAACCTTCGCACCCTTCGGCTGGAGCTGCCCTGTGGGCGGGCCGCGGACTCGACCGGTGGCCCGCGCCAGCCAGATCTCGCCGTTGTTGCCGCCTCGCCCTACGTCGTAGATCTTGACGGTCAGGACTATGTGCGCTTCGGGGTTGAGCTGGCCAATCAGGGGGCCCCGCTCAAGGCATCGGCCGTCGAGTTGACCGTCACTGGCCAGTCGGGGGCCTTGCTTCCGGCGGCCTGGCGCGCACGGGCCCGATCAAAGCTCTTGCTCAGTCCGCGTGGCGAGCGGCTGAGTGGTCCCCCACCGCGCATGACGACGGTCTGCGGCGTGGGCGGGCGCTTCTTTCCGCTGCGCGCCCTGGCAAGCCAGGAGCAGCCGGTAGGTCTCGTAGTGTCGGCCTCGCCCATTCCCGCGGGCATCCAGCTGGATCCCAGCAACGACAGCGTCCACGTCATGGTGCCCGTCGACGGCAGCATCCCGCGGCGGGAGCATTCGATCTGTGGCCTGAGCCCTGCGCTTCTTGGTGCGGCCCCGGGTGCAGCTCGCGTTGTGGTGGGCGCGGACATGCTGGCACCACAGGGCACGCTGCGCCTGAAAGCCAGCATCAAGGGCACGGTAGAGGCCGCCACAGAGCACAGTCCCGTTCGTGTTCGCATCGTGGGGCAGGTGCAGCAGTTGGCGACCACGGCCGACGGTCTGGTGGACTATGAGTGGCTGCGCGACGGGGTCTGGGCCGGTGGCGGGTGGCTGGAGCTGCACGGTGGCCAGCCGAAGACGGTCACGGCCTGGGACGCCGCGGGCAGTACCGCGCTGTGGGAGCTTCTGCTGGACCCCGATGGTCTCGCCTCTTCTGCTGTGATCCATCGTCCCAGTCTGCAGCTTCGGCTGGCCCCCTGAGCCGACGCAGGGCCGTCTTGCAGCGGCAGGCTTCGACCCGCAGCGGGTGTCAGGCATGTCACAGCCTGTACCGATGGTATAGCGGCATGATCCAGGTCATGCTCCGGTACACGGAATGGCATCAGGCGCACGCTATCTTCGGGCTCACAGCAACTGATCGGATCGTGACCCAGCGGCCAGCTCGGACCAGTCGAAGCTCGAACGGAGCCCGCCATGCCCCACCCGTCGACCCTGACAGACCAGAATTCTGAAGTGAGCACGCGCACCTCTTCGTCAGCTGCTGCTCGGGCGGGACGGGTCCGCCTGGGCTCGTCGTCGAGGGTCACGGTGGCGGTTTGTGCGGTGGTCGCACTCTCTAGCTTGATGGCCGCTGGGCAGGCCTGGTCCATGGGACTGGACTTCGGCGGTGGTGGCTCCACGGACACGGGCGGTCGGGACTTCACGTCAACCGTCATCGACACCTGGGGGGGCGTGCAGCGCCCCAGCCGCATGGCGCTCAGCGACGGCGGGCTGGTCTATGTCTCCGACCTTCCGCGGGGCCTGGTCGTGACATACGACGTGGCTGGCGAGCGGGTGGGTACCATCACGGGGGTTGCCGAGCCGCTCGGTGTAGCGGTGGCCCAGGTGACGGTCACGACCATCACGGATGCCTGTGACGACAGCCGACCTGATGTCCGCCCTGCTTGGGCACGCCGGCCCCGGCCGCATGCCTCGTCTGTCTGGCGCGGACGGCCTGGCGGTCCCAGTGGCGGCGACAGCAGCGACTGCGAAGACGTTGTCGACATCGTCAGCACCACGGTCGACCATGTCTATGTGGGCGACCAGTCTGACGGCTCGGTGCGCATCTTCGAAGATGGCGTCGAGGTCGGCAACCTGGGTAGCGGAGCCGGCGAATTCAGCAAGCCCAACGCCATCGAGGTGACCTGGGACCAGACGGCCTGGGTCGTGGACAGCGGTGTCGATCAGATCCTGGCCTACAACGCTGACGGTGACCTGGTCTTGACTCTGGGTGCGTCGGGCAGTGGCGACGGCGAGCTGGACTTCCCAACCGATCTCATCGTCGATGCTGATCTGGGCGAGGTCTACGTGGCCGACTTCGGGAACCGCCGCATCGCTGTCTTCGATACGAGCGGAACCTGGCTACGCAACCTGGACCCACCCATGAACTCGATGGACGAGCCGTCCTTCTACCGCATCGCCGGCCTGGGCCGAGTGCCGGACGGGAGCTTGCTGGTGGTCGATAGCTCGCTGGGTGCCGTCACCTTGATGGACACCGATGGCGTGCTGCAGGGCATCATCGGCTACCAGCTCGACAGCTTCGGAACTGGTGAGCTCAGCGTGCCCATCGATGCCGTCAGCGACGGCGCCTACGTCTATGTCTCGTCCAGCCGTGACGGTTCCATCAAGCTCTTCGAGGTGCCGGAATGACCATCTCGGTCCTCTTGGCCCTTGCCACCTTCCTGTCGCTGCCAGCTGCGGCCGTCGACTCGCCCCACTCTGCAGACTGCGCGACCTGCCACGAGGAGCACGCGTCCACCTGGCCCACGCTCACTTCCCAGCTCTGCGAAGGCTGTCACTTCGATGGCGGGCCGGCTCCGGCCGTGTCCACCCACAGCAGCCTCACGACGGACAACGGCTATGGCAATTGGCACGTGGACTGTTGGGAGTGCCATGACGTGCACAGTCAGCACCAGAACGACGCCTATGGCACCACCTATGGCATGTACCTGGACGTCAACCTGGACGCCGACATCGTCGAGGTCAGTCCCACCGACGTGGGTCCCTCCTACACGGCCTTGTCGACCCTGCGCACGGTGACCAGCTCCAACGTCGAGCACACCAGCACAACGGACTTCGTCGACGGTGACAGCTCATCTAGCGACGACATCTGTCAGGTCTGCCACGAGAGCACCACCAACTACAACACCGGCACCGCCTTCAACACGCACACGGACTACGGCACCGACACCCAGCCGGGCGGCGTCTGCACCGCTTGCCACACCCACGGCAACGGCTTCCAAGCCCAGGGCTGCACGGGCTGCCACTCCACGGCCCAGGGCTCCACAGGCTATCGCCGGCAGATCGTCAGTGCTGGCGGTGACTTCGACGCCACCAGTCACCATGTCACCGACGGCTCCACGACCGAGATCGTCAGCGATGGTGACTGTGCTGTCTGCCACGATCAGAGCAGCCACCAGTCTTGGACCGAGCCCAACGTCTACCTCAACGATCCAGACGGCGGCACGGCCCACAGCTACGACGGCACGGGCTCTTCCCTCGAGACCTTCTGCCTGGGCTGCCACGATGCCGACAGCTCGCTGGCTTATGACAGCGACAGCGACCCGACGGATGGCTACCAGCCCTTCTCGGACGGCCGCGCCCCCGACGACATCAACACTTGGTGGACCTCGGCCTCGCACGCCACCACCTCGGTCACCGCACTCAGCGACTCGGCCTGCATGACCTGTCACGGCGGCACCGACTCGACCCGCTCTGGGTCCTCGGTGGACCCCAATGTGCATGGGTCATCCAACGTGTCCTTGCTGTCGTCGACGGTTGACGGCGTCACGGTGTCCAACGTCGAAGAACAGCTGTGCTACTCGTGCCACGACGGCACCACGGCCGCTACCGACATCGAGACCCAGGAATTGACTGGGACCAACGGCACCTATATCTACCACCACCCCGTCCTTGACAGTGAACAGAGCACGGGCCGCTCGGTAGAGTGTACGGACTGCCACAACCCGCACGGCGCAACCTCGGCCAATCCGGTGGCCGGTGCGGTGGGCGTGGACATCGACGGCAGCGCGGTGGGAGCCGGCACGGCCTCTGCCCGCGAAGTGGTCGAGTACGAGGTCTGCTTGTCCTGCCACGGCGACAGCTACAACAGCAGTCGCAGCCGCACGACCAACAAGCGCACGGACCTGGGAACCGGCAACAGCAGCTACCACCCCATCGTCCAGGCCGGTCGCAACACGTCGACCGCGCTCAACAACCAGCTCCTGGGCGGGCTCAGCACCAGCTCCATCATCAGCTGCAGCGACTGTCACAACAACCCGTCGACGGCCGACACCAACGGCTTGGCTAGCGGTTCGTCCGCCAGCCCGCAGGGCCCCCACGGGTCCAGCAACGCCTACATCCTGCGGGAGAGCTACTACTCCCAGTCGACGGGAACGTCCTCCAGCTTGTCCTTCTCTACGACCAACTACGGTCTGTGCTGGCTGTGTCATGACTCAGCGACCTTCAGTAGGCATTCCCACAGCAACACGAACTTCAACAAGCACAGCAAGCACGTACGGTCCGAGCGGGCGTCCTGTGCCACCTGCCAC
>JAADHA010000089.1:0-8515 GCA_013152105.1 Oligoflexia bacterium
GCGCTGTAGCCCGAGCTGAGGCCGACAATCAGGAAGTGGGTGGACGACTCGAGTGCGTCGAGCTGGGCGTTGTCCTGTGCCGCCAGCCGCAAGGTGTAACGAGAGGTGCGGACATCCACGCCATTGAGGGCCACGCACAGACGGTCCGCCGCCAGCTCGAGGTCGCCTCGGGAGGTGTCGGTGCCAGCGCTGTCGACGACGATGGCCGGCTCGGCGCTGCGCATATCGAAGGTCTGGATCTGGACATACCAGGGTTCGCTCAGCACTTGGCTGAGTCCGCGAGTTGCCAGCAGGATCGCGGACTCCTGCGTGGTGTCCGCGTTGGCCGACAGGTCTGCACTGCGACGCTGAGATCCGGACTTGAATGTGTCATCTGTGTCCAGGGGTGCCGCGGTCGCGATGTAGACGGCACGGACTGGGGACTGGTCGAAGATCTGGGCGGCGACCCAGCCGCTGTCGCGGTCGTCGAAGGGATGGGGGGCCGTCACGACGACCTCGGCCGACAGGTGCCCGCGACGCAGGACCAGGATCCCCGCCTCGCGGCTCTCGGGGGAGGCGGGCCTCAGCTCGAAGCGCTTTGCGCCAATCTCCAGATCCAGGCCCAGATCCGTAGCGGTGGCGACCAGATCCTTGGCCCCATCGCCGCTCACTGCGCGGCGGGTCAGGGCGCTGACCAGGTGCTGGTAGCGCTGCTGTTCTACGACATCGAAGCGCTGAGCGGCTACGTCGGACTCGAGGGCCTCGGCGACGCGCCAGGTGTGACCGGCACTGGTTCCGTTGAGGAGACCCAGTGGCATGAACAGAGCGGCGAGTGCGGACCACATATGAACTCCTGCGGGGGTGACTGCATGGTAGTGAAGCAAGGTTCGTGCCAGGTCCGTCTCGGCAGGATCGCCCAGGCACGGTGTACTCTTGAGCGATCGCCGGGTCCGGCAGGTGGCCCACTGTTCCGGTTCATGGAACGACCCAGGTGAAACAGGTACAGCGCATGCCTGGAACAGGTGTCCTTATCGCCACAATGTGGCTGCCGTCTCCGCGCTGATCTGCTGGCCCCCCAGGTGGACCATGAGGATCCCGTAGTACACCAGGAAGAGCACGACCAGGCCGCAGCTCGCCAGGGGCTGGTGGCGCTTGCGCCAGAGCAGGAACATGCCGAGACAGACCAGGCCCAGCTTGCCCAGCACAAAAGCCAGCGGGCTGTGGGCCAGCAGCTCGGCCATCAGGGGATTGTCTTCCACCGCGAGGCCGTTCTGGACGTAGCCCAGGGTGTAGATGGTGTCGGCGATGTTGAGCATGAGAATGGATGGCATCAGGGCTGGCACGGCGTCCATCAGGCGCTGGAAGGGGTGTCGGGGCGTGGCGGTGGCCGCGCTGGCGATGGTGGCTGCGCTGGCGATGGTGGCCGGGCAGTGGATTGCCTTGAGGGAGAGGGGTTCGAACATGATGCGCTCTCATGTGAGGTTTCCGCGGCGCCAGACCGTGCATCCGGCTGTTTTTGCAAGACCTGTGCCGATGTCGAATGATCAGTGCTTCTTGGGGAACCTGACTTTGGCACGTCTCTTGCTTGGTATTGGCGTGCAGGCATCCTGTGCACCTCGAACCGGACCGACCATGAGCACCCTGTTGACGCTGGCCCTCGTTGGTTCCATCAGCGCCCTCGCCGCTCCTCCTGTCGAGAGCAGTCGGGAGCTCCCGAGATCATCACTGGATTACTCGGCGCTGACCCTGGACCAGGGTCAACTGCGGGTCGGTCTGGACGACATCGATTTCGGCCTGCTCCAGAGCGTTCAGCTCGGAAGCAATCCGTTGCTGGATGCAGTTGGCATCTACAACCTGCGTGGCCGCGTCGGCGGACGAGTCAATGCGCACATGGCCGCCGCGGTGGACGCCTCGGGACACTCGCTTCGGCTCGGCCAGTTCGAGGCGAACCAGATCCGAGTGGGCGGCAGAGCGTCTGTCTGGGCTGGGCCTCTCGGTCTGCATGGCGCGGTGAACGCGACCAGTCTCACCATGAAGGGCAGTCCAGATGTGACACAGGCTGCACCGCTTGTCGCGGCTCTGATTGGAAAGGAGCGCCTGGCTGCGGCCCAGGGGATGATCGAGCAGGCAGCGGTGGACGTCGGCGTGCGTGCGATGACCATCAGCATGCGCGCCGCGGTCGAACTGCATCTCGCTCGGGCACATGCCCTGGTGCTGCAGGCTGGTGACACGATCAACCGGCAGATCGGATTGGAGGGGCAGGCGAAGGCCGTGGCCGAGGCCATCCCAGGCGACAACCCGCTGTCGGGGCTGGTCGATGCCGAGTCGAGCCACACGGGGTGGGCCAGTGCGGCCTGGCAGGTGGTCGGAAAGCACCTGAACCTGCGTGTGGGGGTCGGGTTCTCCAACGTGCCCTTGGCGTGGCTGGTGCCGTCGATGGAGCTGTCCTGGAAGATCGGCCGGCCGGCTTCGAAGCACCAGGCAGCGGACCAGGAAGACGAGCAGAAGGTCCGGGCTCAGCCAGGCAATTCCTGATACGGGCCATCCATCTTGGTGCGGATGGCACAAGATATTGTTGTAGTGGTGCTCCCCTTTCTGCCGCACTGTGGACGAGCCCGCCTCGCGGTACCCGGGCGGGGGGCTTGATGTTTCCTACCCGTCGGGTCGGACCCCTCCAGCTCGCGCCAGTGCTTGGGTCGGCCCACCCGGGCCAGCGCGGCCTGCAGGTTGCGCCGGGCGCCCGCCACGCTGGGGCATCCAGCGCATCCACGAGACAGGTCAGGTGTTCGCTACAGGCCCACGCCCTCGTACAGCGCGTCGACGGCGATGGTGGCCTCGATCGCCGGCAGCGCGACCTCGGTGCCGTCGGAGAGCACCTCGACCAGGACGACCGGGTTGGTGATGGCATCGGGGTCTTCCTCGTCCGTCTGCAGCTCGCCGCAGACGACGCTGGCGTCGGGGTACCGAGCATTTCGGAACAGCGGGATGAGGACGCGGGCCTCGGAGCCGAAGGCCTCGCAGTGGCGGCCGGCGAGGGCCTGGCGCAGCACGTAGTGCAGGTTGGAGATCAGGCGCGCATGCGCCAGGGTCCCGCCGGTCATCGCCACGGCTGTCCGGTCGACGAACTCGTGCTTGGCGCCCGCCGCGTCGTCGACGGCGCGGTACTCGGCGTACGTCATGCGCTGGCGAGCGGCGTCGGCCATGGGCACCTCCACCTGCATCCTACCCTGCACCGGGCGTCTCGATGGCCGCATCCATGCCGTCGACCTGCACCGCTGTCCTCGACCGGCACGCCTTCACAGCCCCAGGTAGCCAGCATGAAGACGGCAGGCACGAGGAGCAGGGACGTCCGTAGTGGGCCATGCTTCGCCATGACTACGGCCCCGACGTGAGCAGGAGGTACGTCTCGCCGAGATAGGGAGCGCCGATGAGCAGGTCGGTCATGCCGTTGCCGTCGACATCGTCAGCGCCGGACACAGACCAGCCGGCGAATCCATTCTCAGCGGCGCCCGTGTAGCGGGGCTCGACGGTGGACAGGATTGTAGAGCTTGGGGCCGTCCCGCCGAGTACCAGATAGGTCAGCCCGACACGCATGTCAGCGTCGTAGCCGTATGGGGCTCCGACGAGCATGTCGTCGTAGCCGTCCCCATCGACATCACCTGGCCCCGACACGGAGTACCCGGCGCGGTCACCCGATGCTTCACCGGTGTACTCCGCATCGGCATCCGCCAGGCTTCGCGAGGCCGGGCTGGCACTTCCCAACACCAGGTAGGCCGCACCGGCCCACGTGCCGCTGTCGTCGTTGCCGATGGCCCCGATGAGCAGGTCGTCGTAGCCATCACCGTTAACGTCTCCAGCCCCGGATACAGCGTAGCCCGCCTCGTGCCCGCTGGCTTCTCCGGTGCACACCGCGTCAGCGTCTGCCAGGCTCGCGGAAGCCGGTCCAGTCTCACCAAGCTGCAGGTATGCCGCTCCAGCCCAGTCCCCCGCATCGGTGTTGCCTGGTGCGCCGACCAGCACGTCGTCGAAGCCGTCTCCGTCGACATCGGCCGCCCCGGACACAGACCAGCCGGCATAGTTGCTGCTGCCTTCGCCAGCGTACTCGGCATCCGCTTCGCTCAGGCTGGTCGAGGCCGGACTCGTGCTGCCCAGCACCAGGTAGGTTGCCCCGGAAGCCGTGCCTGCGTCGTCGTTGCCAGGGGCTCCAACGAGCAGGTCTTCATGGCCATCGCCATTGATGTCGCCCGCGCCGGAGACCGCACGGCCGGCCCAGTCAGCGCCTGTAACACCCGTGTATGCGATCCCTGCTTCGACCAGGTTGGTCGACCCCGGGCTGGCACTGCCCAACACCAGGTAGGCAGCGCCGGGTTCGTTGTCGGCAACGTCGTCGTAGCGGGGCGCCCCAACCAGGATGTCATCGTAACCATCGTCGTCTACGTCCCCCACTCCGGCTACGGCGTATCCTGCTTGGTCGCCCGGAATGTCGTCGATGTAGCTGGCACCCACGTCAGCAAGGCTGTCTGTTGTGGGGCTGGCGCTGCCGAGCACGAGGTGTGCCGCGCCTGCGCGGGTGCCGCCGTTGTCGTTGCCTGGGGCTCCAATGAGCAGGTCGTCGTAGCCGTCACCGTTCACATCTCCTGCACCGGAAACGGAGTAGCCGGCTGCGGAGGTTGACAGAGCACCCCTGTACACGGCGCTGGCGTGCAACAGGCTGGCCGAGCGCAGCGCGCACCCGGCCGCAGACCCACTGCAGTCGTCGTCCACGCCGTTGCCGCAAACCTCCTCTGCGCCAGGATTGACGGCCGCATTGTCGTCGTTGCAGTCGCTGCCACCATGTGCGTCAGATTCGTAGCCGTCTCCATCGGTGTCGAAGTCATTGTCTCCAGCACAGTCCTGGTCGGTACCGTCGTACCAAGTCTCGGTAGCCCCAGGGTGGATTGCCCCATCCTCATCATCACAGTCGCTGCCGCCGCTGGCGGCGCTGGCGTACCCGTCCCCATCAGCGTCGATGCCATCGATGCCGTCGCAATTGTTGTCGATGCCGTCGCCGACCTCGTCATTGGCGGTTGGATGGATGTCGCCGTTGGCGTCGTCACAGTCGCCGCCGCCGCTGTCCTCACTCGCGTAGCCGTCTGCGTCGGCGTCGATGCCATCGATCCCGTCACAGTTGTTATCGACACCGTCGCCAATCTTGTCGAAGGCGCCGGGATGAACGGCGTCGTCGTTGTCGTCACAGTCGCCCTGGCCCACGGAATAGCCGTCGCGGTCAGCGTCGATGATAGCTCCTCCGTCCAGGCCACCTGCGTCATTGCCAACTGCAGGTTCATCAGCCGGCATCTGGGTGCGCCCGCAGGCAGACAGGCTCAGACATAGCGACATGGAGAGGTAGATTGGCAGGCGTTTCATGGCGTCCTCCGATCAGTAGTGCATGCCCGGAACGACCACGATGATCTCCGTGCTGTCGAGCAATATGCTGTCATCGCCCAGCACGTTCAGGGTCAACGCGAAGATCTGATCTTCAGTTGTCGCCGCAACTACGCCGCGGAACGTCAGGGTGAAGGACAGCGTTGTGTCCCCGGTGCCCAGGTCGGAGATGTCGTCATACTTCTCGGGGTCGATGGCGGAGACGAAGCCCCACTCGTCGCCCACCACCTGCAGTGAAACTGTATCGAATCGGACCGCGCCGATCAGATCCTCGATGGCTTGGGTGATCGTGTCACGGAAATCCTCGTCAGTGCCGCTCCATTCGAAGACGAGGGGATTGTTGGCGCGGCCGTCTCCGTCAGTGTCGGCGTAGGATCCTGTTGCAGCGGCGAGGTCCAGCATCTGTGGCTCGGGCAGCAGGGTATCGCTCACGCTGATACCAACCAGGGACGCACCCAAGTCCCCTGCTGCCGCAACGACATCGCTGAAGCCCGCGTCTTGGGGGCATCCGCCAGGCGTTGCATATCCTGCCTCCGGGTCGCGCATTGCCGAGTCGGTCGCCTCAACCACGATGTGTACCGCGAGGTCGCGGAAACCCATGCCGCCCAATGTCCCACCACCCGGTGAGCTAACCGACCAGCCCTGGCCCCCCAGGCCCCCGAAGGGGTCGCCCTTTGAGGCCAGGAAGGGTCGGACATCCGACGTATCCTCGTAGACGCTGTCGCAGTTCATGTCGTAACCGACTCCGGAAAAGGCTTGGTAGAGCGCCTCCATTGAGGACTCGGGGCTGTCCATGCCGGAGTGAATCCGCGTGGCTGACATCGCAGCTTGAACCGAGCTTGTAGAAGACGTGACCTGCTGGTGCAGCTCGAATGCCTGGTCGACGCCTGCCTGTCCCATGGAGCCGTACGGATAGTCGTCATGGGTGGCATAACCGTACTGGGCATCGGGAATGGTTAGCGCGAGCTCGGTAATGATCTGGCTGAACTCTCCCGCCATGGCATTGGCGGTACCTGACATCGAGCCGGTAGTGTCGATCATGAAGCCGATGTCGCCCATTTGGATCCGCAGGTCGAAGTCAAACCCCTGTTCGACCTCCGTGCGCTCACCGACCTCGACGTAGATGCCCTTGATGACTGTGGACGGATCCAGCGGGTCGGTGCCGGCGGCCAGCTCAGCCCCATCGCTGAAGCCATCGCCGTCGGTGTCGGCATCGTACGGGTCAGTAAGGTAGACACTCGCCTCGTCCTTGTCTGAAAGGCCGTCGCCATCGGAGTCGGTGTCCTGGAAGTCGTAGATGCCGTCGCTGTCGGTGTCCCGTGGCTCAGCGGATGGATCCCCACCGGTGCCGCCCTCATCGGCATCGCTGATGCCATCCCCGTCACTGTCCAAGTCGAGGTAGTCAGGGGTGCCGTCTCCATCGGTGTCGACTGGACTTGCCACGTAGTCACCCATGCCCGACTCGTAGATGTCGCCGATGCCGTCATTGTCGGAGTCGGTGTCCATGAAGTCGGGCGTACGGTCGCCGTCGCTATCCAGTGGCAGGTCACAGGTGCCCCGTAGCTCGACCGTGTCCGGAATGCCGTCCCCGTCGTTGTCGTTGTCGGCGTAGTCGGCCACGCCATCACCATCCGCGTCGCCGGGGCCGGCGCCGGTGTCGTGCTTCTCGTTGGGGTCGGTGATGCAGTTGTCGTCGCTGTCCCGGTCGAGGAAGTCCGGCGTGCCATCCACGTCGCTGTCGATCGGCAGCGTGACCGGGTCGCTGTCGCCCGCCTCGGTGGCGTCGGAGATGGTGTCGCCATCGCTGTCGGTGTCCTGCCAGTTCGGCAGACCGTCGCCGTCGGGGTCGCCGTCCCCCTCGTGGATGTCGAGGATGGTGTCGCCGTCGAAGTCCGCGCCGGCCGTGCTGGCACCTGAGTCCAACGTGCTGTTGGCACCACCCCTGTCCTCGATCTGCGCGCCCCCACAGCCCCAGGCTGCGAGGGACGCGAGAGTGGTCAGGACGATGACGGTGGGTCTGCGCATGATGGACTCGGAGGTTCCCAGATGGTCAGGCCCGCTGCGGCGCGAGACGAGCGTCGGACCTGCACCGGACAGCCAGCAACCCCCTACGGCCGGTAGAACACGATGAGCGTGTAGCTGTTCCCGTTGTACAGGCTGCCGTAGGTGATCATGGCGGTGTCGCCCGTCCCCGACACATTGAAGGCGAAGCGCAGGGCGTTGCTGGTCACCGCCGAGTCGCGGTAGTCGTAGACGTTCCAGTTCGACTGGTCGAAGGCCGTCCCCAGCACCAGCAGCGTCTTGTTGGTGATGCCCAGGGTCACGACATCGCTCCCGCTGCTCCCCAGCTTCCCCGTGATGATCTTCACCTTGAACGTCTGCGTGCCCAGCATCGATCCCGCGGCGATGCCGCCGACCGCCCGGAGCGCTCCGCCAGCAGTGAGCACCGCCTGATCCTGGTAGGCACCGGACTTGTGCACCGCCAAGTGCAGATCGTTGTCGGCCGACTGGGTGTAGACGTCCCAGTCGTTGGCGGCGTCGGTGCCGCAGGTGGCGCGGAAGTACAGGTTGGTGGTCCCGGTTCCGCATGCCTCGAGGTTTGCCATGGTGTTCTCCCTTCCCCAGCCTCAGCCGGGTGCTTGCTCTCTCTCGAACCCGGCGCCCATCGCCGAGAGGGTGGCCGCCGGGCAGCCGCGGTGCTCCGCTTCCTCGAAGAAGCGGCGCGCCAGCGTCGGGTCTACGGGGGAGAGCAGCCGGCAGGCTGTGGCCGGCACGTACCAGGATCCGGCGCCCGCAGGTTGGGGCACCACGAAGGGGGGCTCGCGCTGGGCATCTGCCATGCGGAAGAACCGCATGGCGTCGGCGACGTGGCCGTGCACCACCGCGATGGCGGCCAAGCCGACCAAGGCCTCGAGCAGGGCCGGGAAGCGACCGAGCGCCCGGGCGAAGGCGTCGCGCACTCGGGCGGAGCCAGGCGAGAGCTGTGCGAGGGCCTGGCCTTGCCGCAGCAGGCACCACGCGCCCTGCGGGTCGGGTCCCTCAGCACCCAGCTCCCAGGCCGTAGCGGCAGCGAGCCAGTCACCGCGCTGTTCCGCGGCGGCCGCTGAGGAGG
>JAADHA010000089.1:8530-10314 GCA_013152105.1 Oligoflexia bacterium
GGAGCGGTCGAAAGTAATGACGCCACCACCAATACCGACGACTTGTCCGTCGATGGAGGGGGAAGCATCGGCATCTTCACCGAGGTGCCGGAGCCGCTCGGGCCGGAGCAAGCGCACCACGTCGCGCTCGCGAAGGCCGGTGGGCGCATCTTCGACGCGCCGCAGCGCGATGCCGGCGGTGGTCTGGGGCAGCGCCGCCACCATGCGGAGCGCTGCAGGCAGGATCCCTGCTCCATCCTGCTCCCCGGGCCAGAGCAGGCCGACCCAACCCTGCTGGCCCGCGGCGGCGCGCACGGCACTCGCGCTGGCGGTAACTTGCTGGGCCCCGGAAGCGGTCAGCAGGACGAGGGGTGGGACGGCATGGGACATGCCTTCACTATGCCGGCTTGGGGGCCGGACCGTCAACCAAGCGGCAGAATTCCTGGAGTTTCGAAATAAGGCCAGGACCTGTTTGCGTTAGCGCTGACGCGTCAAGACTAGACAACTGCCACTGGAGTTTCGACATAAGGCCAGCGGCCCGAGCGGCCCGAGCGGCTCGAGCGATGGCCTTGCAGCAGCGCCAGCCCCTCTGGATCCTCAAGGCCGCCGACTCAGGTGTCCCCGTTCATGAAGGTTTCGCCCATTTCGGGAGATCAGCGGACCAGAAAACAGGCGCGTACGCCATCGACGACCCCAACGGACGTCGGATCGTTCAGGATCGGGCAGGGTTGACCTGCCCACCTTCAGAATTCGGGAGACCTGAGGGGACTCCGGTGGCCCACGCGGCGCCCGGCGGCCCTGAGCGCTCCCACATCTCCTTGCCAGGTGTCAACGCCAGGAAGGCCGTGGAGCGGGAACCGCGGCAGGTGCTGGATGTCGTTGGGGTTTCAACCTGGCGCTCCGCGCCAGCGCGGCGGTGGACTCTCGCCGGCGTGACGGCCCGAAGCGAGCGGAGCGACGAACCCGATCGAGAAGAGAGGTGAACTCAACGCAAAGACGCGAAGGGGCCATAGCGCAAAGCAAAACATGGTTTCTTCCATCACCTTCGCACATTCCATGGCAATCCTTCCTCGCCAGAACACGCGCCCAGCGGCATCCTCACACCTTCGCGCCTCCGCGCCTGTGCGTTGATCTTCGGTTTCAGCACGGGAGCCGTAGCCATGTCGAAACTCCAGACTGCCATTTCCTGTGTCAGCGTTGGGGCATGGTCCCGGATCCCCCAGCCGCCGCCGCCCAGGAGCGAATCGCAGAAGAGCTGGCGTGGCAGTGGGCGGTTCGCGCGGACCTCAGCGTGGCCCGCCTTCTCATTGGCGGCGAGGAACCCGACGGCGTCTACGGGATTTGGGCATCCACCGTCACGGACAGGTTCTTCTATTGGCTCAACGAGATCGGCGTCCTGGCGGCGCTGGCGTCTATGCCCGGGGTGGGAGTCAAGCGGAAGGTCATTCCGTTGCAGACCTGGGTAATGCTGTACTTTCTGCGGTGCCTTGCGCGTTGTCCGAGCCAGAACTCGCTTCCGGACACACTTTTCTCCGACAGTGCTTTCTCTGCACTGCGCTGCTGAAGCGGTTGGGCTTCAACGCCCACCAGATCGCGCACGGCATCACCAAGCGCGGCAGCGAACAGCGGCAACGGGGCCGGGTGAGCCTGCCGCTGGACCCCGAGGCGCTAAGCAACAACATCGTGAAGCTGCCGCTGCACGACGTGCGCGCCCGCCCCCTCAGGGGGTTGGGGGTGAGACTGGAGCCATGAGTGCCTGTGCCTCATGTGGGACAAGATTCCGAAGATCCCGGACCGACTGTTGG
>JAADHA010000275.1 GCA_013152105.1 Oligoflexia bacterium
CCGAGCCAGAAGCCGTAGTCATTGCTGACGGCGTTTGCGCGGTCCGAGAGGTGGGCTGTGCCCTTGTCGGCCGCCACGACCAGGTAGGGGTCTTCACCATCGAGGCACACGACATGGGGTGGGTGGACCACCGTGCCGTCAACGATATTGTCCGTGAGATCCAGCACACCGCGAATGAGCACTTCGTACATATTATCAGCACGCCGGCGCCGTTCTGCCCGATCGGCCACGCTCTTCTTCATGAAGAAGCCGCCCTTCGATCCTTCGGGCACGATGAGGACGTTCTTGATCATCTGCGTGTTCACCAGATCCAGGATCTCCTGGCGGTAATCGCTGCGATCAGACCAACGAATGCCGCCGCGCGCGATCGGGCCGCCGCGCAGGTGCAGGCCCTCGACCACCCGGTGGTGTACGTAGATCTCGTACTGCATGCGTGGCCGTGGCATGTGCCAGACCTTGGCGCAGTCGACCTTGAAGGACAGGTACCAGCCCTGTCGATCCGGGCGGTAGAAATTCGTGCGAAGCGAGCTGTCGATCAGGTTGAAGAGGGTGCGAAAGACCATGTCCTGGTCGTGATCATCGACTGATCGGAGGGCGTCGACGAACCCATCGGAGAGGGTGGAATAGGATTTGGACCGGTCCTGACTGCTGGCGGACGGGTCAAAGCGCGCTTGAAAGAGGTCCCACAGCATGTGGACCATGGCCGGCTGGGCCAGCAGCAGCTCTCGGATTCGGGCCAGCGTGTAGGTCAGGCCGAGCTGTCGCGCATAGCCAAGGTAGGCCCGCAGCATATCGACGGCCTGCCACGGGATGGCGGCGCGGAGCAGCACCCGGTTGAGCAAGTCGTCTTCTATCAGGTGGTCGAAGACAGCCTCGAGGCCGTCGATCAGCATGGGGCCGCGGGCGATGACGTCTTCATCTTCCATTCCCCACACACCCTTGAGCCGGAAGGTGTCCAGGGTCATCGGGTGGTAGTCCTTGACGTCCACTTCGTTGGCGTACTGATCGATGACGATCAAGCCGAAGTCATCGAGAACGGGAAGCATGTCGGACAGCAACACGTCGTGATATTGGAAGACACGCAGGTTGATGCGGCCCTGGGGATCCACGAAGAGGTCGGCCGAGATGGGCTTCTGTTCGGACAGGGCTTCGAGATGTTCGATGTCGCGAAGTGACTGGCTGGCCGTGCAGTAGCGCTGGTAGTCGGCGTCAAAGGCTTCGCCGTAGCGAAACACGATCTCGGCAGCTCGGGATGCGCCGTCTCGTTCTTCGATGCGCTGGTAGAGGCGCGCGGTCCAAGGTGTGGCCAGCAGCACCAGGCGGTCGTGCAGGGCATCGGTCTCGGCGACGGTGAGGGTGCGACTGCCGGTCAGATAGAAGTGGACCAGCATGGTGTCGAAGCGGCCCATGAACACGCCGTGGTCGGCGTAGGTGGCGCCGGTCGCCTGGACCAGGACGGCCTGCAGGCGTGCACGCAGGCTTTCGCTCCAACGGCCCTTGGGCATGGCGACCAAGGCGAAGGTCATGTCGTCGTTGGGACGCTGCACCACCTGGGCACGCGCGTCCTGCTGTTGTTCGCTCTCCAGCACGCGCTCGATGATGTTGGTGACTTCGTCCGGCGAGCCGGTGAACAGGAATTCGGTGGGCAGGGAGTCGAAGACGTTGGCGATTCCCTTGTAGCGATAGCTGCCGGGTTGACTGTCTTGTTCGGCCAGGATGCGCGACAGCATGCGTCGCAGCCACGGAATGTGCCGGCTTGGTTGGGTCACAGCCCGATAGGTGAACAGGCCCTGGATCAGCAAGTGGAGGGGCGCGCCGTCGCCATCGGTCGGGATCTGGATGCGGATCTCATCGACCCGTCCAGATCGGTGCAGGCGAGACTCCTGGGTGCCCTTGCGAACCTGGACCGGGCTGGCGTCGTCATTGGCCCACCCGTTGCTGACGCTGACCCCGTCCCACAGGGACTGAGATCCGGCGCTGTCTACGCCCAGCGCGGAGTCTCCGCTGCGGGTGCCCATGAAGACGAAGTTGTCCGACAAGAGCCACAGCAGGAATTCCGACATCTCGCGCAGATCAACGGAGTCCGCCGGCTGTTGGTCGGCGAGGTGGGCGAAGCGGTGGGCGATGCCATCCACCAGCTCGGTCATGCGGTGGTAGTCGCCGACCATGGCCTGGCAGAGTTGGAGGCTTCGTTGCAATTCGGCCACACCAGCGTCGACCCGGTCGGGGTCGGGGACCTCGGCTTCGAGGTAGGTCAGGCTCTCCAGGAGCGCGTCCTCTTTTCCGACCTGTTCGATGTGCCCGCTTTCGTCGCGCAGTATCGGCACCATCAGGTCGAAACCGGTCACATATTCCCAGCCTTGGGTGCGCAGGGCCAGTCGAATCGTGTCGACGATGAAGGGCTGGTCCGGCATGACGATCCACAGCCGGAGGCTGTTTCCCGTCAGCGTGTAGTGGGTCTTGGGGACCGGTCCCGTGTAGTCCAGGGCCGATGTCAGTGTGTCCGACAGCTCGGCGGCCGTCTGGGTGTTGCTGTGACGGTCCAGATAGGGGGCCCGGAGCTGTCGGGCGCTGGCGGTCACAAAGTCTTGGAAGACGTCGGTCGTAGTGCCCTTTGGCCCACCGTGGTCGACTGTTGCTTGGATCAGACGCGTGAACTTCACTGCATTTGGCATGATGCGGGACTCTGCCGTGTGCGTGGTGTGGAAGACATCGGCAGCGGAATCGTGATTCGTCCGCGTCGACGAGGCCCCAGGGTTTAACCAGGTGGTCAAGGGTCGGGCAGGTCTTCTGGTCCACTTGGGTAGAGTGCACGAGCATCGCCGTCGACTAGATCAAGGGCCGCGATGTGGCGGCCATAGTAGGTGGAAATACCGGTATCAATCCCCAGCAACTGGCCGCCGCAGCGGCTGATAATTTTGCCGCTGTCTTGCGTAGTGTGTCCCACGACCATTCGGCGCGCACCGAGAGCGGTCAGGGCCTGGCTCAGCTCGGCGCAGGCGAGGGGTTCGGGCTCCAACAGGTAGCCGCGATACCACAGCGGACCTTCTTCCCCCAGGATGGTTGGGGATGACTGCCGCAAGAGGGCGCTTCGAACGCCGTTCGAGATGGCGTCCACCCCCATCGCAGCCCACTGGGGTCGCAGTCCCCCGTGGACAAAGACCACGTTGTCGATCTGGACTGCGCTGTCGCGCCCGCGCAGCCAGGCACCGACATCGCCGGCCGGGAGCAGGGCAGCTTGTCGTGCCTTGACGCCGCCGAATTCGGCGACATCGGCGGGCGAGACGTAGCGCCAGTCGCCCCTCAGGTTCATGGCCTCGTGGTTGCCGAGCAGGCAGATCACCCGGCCGCCGGCTGCGGCCGCCTGGTCGCTGAGGCTTCGCATGAGCTTGACCAGTCCCAGGCTGCGCGGACCGCGGTCCATCAGATCGCCCGTCTGAACCAGGGTCGCATGGCCGCCGGACCAGTCGCCATGGGCATCGACCAGACCCGCCAGTCGCAAGGTGTCCAGGGCCGCCCCGACATCGGCGTGCAGGTCGCCGATCGCGACGACCCGTCCCGCTGGACCCGCGCCGACCGCACGGGGTGGGACCGACGGGTTGGCTGTGCCCGCGGAACAAGCCGTGGCCGTCAGGGCGAGGAGCAGCGTGACGATGAAGGCGCCAGCGCCGTGGGATGCCGTGGGTGGCCGAGGCGTCTGCAGGGATGGCACAGCTTCACCAGGTGTCACAGGACAGGATAACGCGCAGGTAGCGCGGAGGTGTCTCCGTGCCCCTACCTCGGAGGGCCCTGTGAGCGAGCTTGTTGCCACTGCCACCAGCCTGCTGCGGTCTGCTCGGGAAGCAGGCGCTGTCGATGTCGAGGTCATGGCAGAGTCGGTGATCCAGCGTTCCTTTCGAGATGGCGCGGACGGACGCTCGCGGGGGCGGCCTCGGTCCTGGACCTCTCTAAGCCTGCGCGTGCGCGACGCCCGTGGTGCCTTGGGGGCCGTGACCGCTCGGTCTCCGTCATCGACCGCCCTCGTGGCGCTGGTGGCCAACGCGATGCAGCGGGCTGCGCTGGCCGAACCAGATCCGACTACCGCTCCCGTCGGTCGACTCGACATCGCGGATCGTGGCCTGGGAATCCTGGACCAGCGCTTGAAGGGCATTGGCGACGCCGATCGTGCCGAGGTCGCTCATCAGAACGTCGAGGGTGTGAGGGGGGGCGCCGACGGGATCCGCCCGGTGTCCTTCGCCTACCTCGAAGAGCAGCGCGAGCGCGTCGTCCAGACGACGGCTGGCGTCTCGGCCGCGGTGGCCTCGACCCGCTTCAGCCTGGACGGCTCGGTGGTGGACGAGTCCACGGGCGAAGTGCTCTCTGACTCGGTACAAAGCCGACACTTCGCCGACGTGGCGAGTGTGCCCTTGGGCGTCGATATGGCCCGCCGGCTGGCCTCCTTTCGGATTCGGGCCGAGCGCCCCAGTGGTGACTGTGCGCTGCTGCTCGACCCGATCGCGGTCGCCCGGCTGCTACCGGCCTTGGTGCCCGCCTTCCAAGCCAGGCTGATCGAGTCTGGCCGCAGCTTTCTGTCCGGCTTGATGGGGCAGCGGGTCGCGGCTCCTCGGCTGCACATCATCGACGACCCCGGTCTATCGGGCGCCCTGGCCACGCGCGCCTTTGACGACCGTGGCGTACCGCCTGTCGCGATCCCGCTCTTGCGGGAAGGCATCGCGGGCGGCATGTACCTGGGTCCTGAATTGGCGGCGGCTCGCGGCCTGCGCCCGACCGGTCACGCGCACGCTGATGGCAGCTTGTGGACGGGGAACCTGGTCGTTCGACCGGGCAGCCGCTCTCGTAATATGCTCTTGCCAGACCAGGGCCGGCACGTCGCGGTCGAGGACATCCTCGACCTGTCGGGGGTGGACCTGAGGGCTGGGACCCTGGATCTCCCCGTGCGGGCCCTGTGCATGGACGGGCCCAAGGTCCTGGGCTGTGCCGGTACGGCGCGCCTGCGCTGCTCCATCCAGGAACTCCTGACCAGCGTGGTGGACATCTGTAGCGACCAGTCACGGTTCCGTGATGTAGACGCTTGCACCTGGATCATCTACGGCGTGCAGCTCAGCGATGCCTGAGCCGCAGCTCAGCCCAGCCGGTGCGTGGGCCCCGGATACTCAGTACTGGCAGCTTCGGACCTTGGCGGCGTAGGGGTCAGCGTCTTCTTCAATCACGTAGCCTTCAGGCCAGCGGATATAGGCGACATCCCAGACCTGGTTGTGGGTCAAGTCCTGGCGGTACTGGTCAATCAAGGTCCCTTGCAGGTAGATGCGAACCGTGGCCTGGGTCTCTCCGTCCCCGTCGTCCTGGAAGTAGTGGACGCGGACGAAGTACTCGCCGTCAGCGGGAGTGGACACGACGATGGTCTCGGGGCCGCCGCCGCTGTCGCTGTCCTGGGCCAGCAGGGGGTCGTCGGTGCTGTCGCCCGTGACGCCCCAGTCGGGGTTCTCGTTGCACCAGGAGCAGTCGTCGAAGCCGTCGAAGAGCAGGGTGCCGTCGTTCTGCACCAGGTGCAGGTCCAGGTCTGCCCGATCGGTGTCCCAGGTCAGGGCCACGTAGATGGCCTCTTCGGGGATCGCGGCTACGGTGTGTACCGCGGTGGCCGAGGGTACGCCCAGGCTGTTGCTGACCTGGAGGGAGACCGTGTAGCTGCCGGCCGTGTCCAGGTTGAGCGAGGGGGCCGACAAGGTGGCGCTGTAGAGGTCAGAGGTGCTGGCGGTGGGCTGGTCGATGAGCGTCCAGGTGTAGGCCAAGGGCGTGTTGCCGCCGGGGTCGTAGCTGGCTGAGCCGTCCAGGATGATGGTGTCCCCGGGTTCGGCCTGGGTGGTCGCCGAGATGAGGGCGACCGGGTACTCCGACGCGCCTCCTCCGTTGCCGATGAAGGTCGCCGTGACCTGCGGATCGTCGGGGTCATTGCTGTCGAGGGTGAACGTGCCCAGGTCACCCTCGGTGCTGGTAGGGGAATAGCTGACCAGAACCGGAAAGCTGCTTGCAACGGGTATGATCTCGCCACGAGGATCGCTGTCCAGCGTAAAGGCGCCGCTGCCGCCCTGCAAGCTGGTGGTGTAGATCTCGAGATCCTCATCCCCGGCGTTTGTGATCGTGAACAAGCGGCTGCTGGTCGAGTCCAGGTCGACGGTGCCGAAGTCCAGCGCATCGATGTCCAGTTGAAGGTCGGGGCCCCCTTCGATCCCGACGCCGCTCACCGGGATGGTGACCAGCGGGTTTGCCGAGTCGTTGCTGGCCAGGAGCAGGTTGGTCTCGTAGGTCTGGAGTGCGCCGGGCTCAAAGCTGACCATGACCTCAGCGCTGCTCTGTGTGGGCAGATCCAGGGTCGCCGGGCTGACGGTGTAGGCGCCGATGTCGTCGGAGAAGACGATCCCCGAGACGGACAGCGAGCCTTGGCCTGCGTTGACGACCTCGGCCACCAGGCTGGACTGCTCGCCGATGCGCACCGAACCGAAGTCCAGCGTCGCGGGGGCCGTCGCGATGTCGGGCAGCAGGCGGCTGATCGAGGTGTCGCCACCGCTACACGCCGAGACCAGCGCGGCCCCGAGGATGACCATCGCGGTGTGCTTGCGGAGCGGGGGGGTCACTGGCATGTCCGGTAGGGTGACGTCGCCGGTTCGGTGGTATCGCCGGTGACCAGGCCCGTGGGTAAGGCCACCGTGGCGACATCCCAGAGCTGGTTTTTCGTCAGGGTCTGCGAGAAGGTGTCAACGAGATCGCCCGACAGGTAGATCTTGACGGTCGCTTCGGTGGTGCCCCCGCCGTTGTCTTTGAAGTAGTGCACCTTGACGTAGTAGTTGCCGTCGACCGGGGACTCGATGTTGATGTTCTCGGGGCCATAGCCAACGCGGTTGTCCAGGGCGAGCTGCGGGTCGTCAGCGGTGCCGCTTTCGCCCCAGTCCGGGTTTGGATTGCAGTAACAGGCGTCATCGGGGGTCACGAAGTACAGATCGGGATCATCGCGCACCAGGTGCAGGTCGACATCGCTGTTCGCGGTGTTCCAGGACAGCAGGATGTAGAGGTTGTCGGTTGGCGTGGCCAGGACCGTGTGGATCGCGGGATCACTCTGCACGCCGATGGTGTTGTCGACTTGAAGGATCAGGGTGTAGAGCCCGGCCGCGTCCAGGAACATCGAGGGAGCGGTGGCCGAGGTGTCGGACAGCGAGGTGCTGCTGCCATCCGGCTGGTCGTAGAGGGTCCAGGTGTACGTCAGGGGTTCATAGCCCTCGGGGTCATACGATCCAGAGCCATCGAAGGTGATGGTCTGTAGGGGGGCCGCGTTGGTGTCGGCGTCGATCACCGCGACCGGGTAGTTGTAGCCGCCGCCGCCATTGCCGAGGAAGATCACGTCGATCTGCGGATTGATGGGGTCGTTGCTCAGCACCTGGTAGCGGCTCCAGTCCCCGCTTGTGGCGGTCGGGGCATAGCTGACGATGACCGGGTAGCTGCCGCCCGCGTCGATCGTCCGACCCGCCGGGTCGCTGAGCATGGTGAAGACGGTGCTGGTCTCCTGGGCGCTCTCTGGCAGGATCTCCAGGGGACCGGTCCCCGTGTTGGTGATCGTGAGGATGGACTGCGCGCTCGAACCGACCGCGACCTCGCCAAAGTCCAGGGCCAGCGTGTCCAGGTCGATCTCGGGGACCGGGCCGTCGATCCCCTCGGCCGTCACCGGCACGCTCAGGCTGGGGGTCTCGGGGTCGTCGGAGTTGATGACAAGGTTCGTGCTGTAGTCGAGGTAGGTGTCGGGGTCGAAGGTGACGAGCACCGAGACGCTGTCGTCGGGAGCCAGCTCGGCGGCTGTGGGAGAGATGGTGAAGACGCCGCCGCTGGCCGAGGCATCGCTGGCCATCGTGATGCTGTCGATGGTGAGCGTGGCGCGACCGGCGTTGATGAGCTGCAGATCCATGGCGTCGTCGTAGGGCACGACGATGCCGCCGAAGTCCAAGCTGTCCGGTGCGACGACCAGGTCCGGGTACAAGCGGTTGATGCCGCTCTCAGCGCTACATGCGGCAAGTGCCAGGCCAAGCCCCGCCGCGACCAGTGTCCGCGACATCATCGGGATGGGCTTGGGCTTCGTGCCCATCTGCGTGCTCATCGCTCCTCCATGCTCGCGGTCGAGCTGTGCGCCGGTTCGGAGAATAGCGTTCGGGCCGGCAGTCCGCAGCCCCGGTGCCGCTGATCGGAAGTCTCCGGGCAGGGGTGGGGGCAGGTCCACCTGCGGCTCGCCCCCTTGCGCCTGCGGCGCACCCCCTCGGCGCTCGCTTCGCGCCCGCGGTCTGTCGCGACTGGACGGACGCATCACCGCACGACCACCGCCCGGCCCGGGTACAGGTAGACGTGGGCGTGGCCGACCCGTTCCACCGCCATGAAGCCACCATGCACCAGTCGCAGGTGGCAGCTTGCACAGAGGCAGCGCAGATTGTCGTCGTCGTCAGTGCCGCCCAGGGAGCGCGGCCGATCATGGTGCA
>JAADHA010000102.1 GCA_013152105.1 Oligoflexia bacterium
TGGTTGTCAGCGTCTACCTGGAGGGCCGGTGCGTCGGCACGGGGCAGCTCGACCTTCATGCCAGTCGTCATCATTGGGGCGGTCACCATGAAGATGATGAGCAGAACCAGCGCCACGTCGACGAAGGGCGTGACGTTGATATCGGACATCATGCTGCCGTCGCCGCCACCGCCGCTCATGCCCACGGGTCACCTCGCCGAGAAGTGTCGCTTGACGATGTTCAAGAAGTCACTGCCGAAGTTGTCCATGTCCGAGTTGACGACGCGGATTCGACTGGTGAAGAAGTTGAAGGCCATGACCGCGGGGATGGCCGCCAACAGGCCGACGGCCGTGGCGATCAGGGCCTGGCTGATGTCGCCACCGACGGTCGCGATGGTCGCCTGGCCCGCCAGCTTGATCTTCTGAAAGGCCCGAAGGATGCCCCACACGGTGCCGAACAGGCCGATGAAGGGTGCGGTCGAGCCGGTCGTCGCCAGGAAGGGGGTCAGTCGTTCCAGGGCCGTGCGCTGGGTGGTCGCGGCCCGTCTCAAGGCCCGCTCCAAGTTGTCTTGGGCGTCGAGCGTGGTGGTCAGGCCGGTCGCGCCCTGGCGGTCGTCTTGGGTCAGGCGCGAGAGCTCGACATAGGCAGCCTTGAACAAGGCAGCCACGGGGCTGCCCTTGTAGCGCTCCAGACGATCGTAGACCTGATCCAGGCGCTGGCTCTTCCAGAACAACTCCAGGAAGGCATCGTCCAGGCGATGGGCCCGTCGCAGCATTCCGGCCTTGTTGAAGATGATCACCCAGCACACGACGCTCATCAACACCAGCACCAGCAGCACGGCCTGGACGACGATGTCGGCATCCAGGAAGAGCTGCGAGACCCCCGCATTCTTGCCAGGCTCAACCTGGGCGACGGCGGCCAGGTACACTTCGATGGTCGGCGGCATCAGTGCTCCTGCGGAAGTGCCCTTACGAACCGAACGGACATCAGCCAGCGGTGCGAGTTCGGTAGGGTGGTCGAAGAGAGAGGCAGATCAGGTGGTGGTCTCGCGTGGACCGGACCAGCCGGTCATACCGTTCGCGACGTTGTAGACGTGGCTACCGCCGATGCTGGCCATGAACTCAGCCGCCTGGGCCGCACGTCCACCGGACTGGTCGATGAAGATCAGGTGGGTCGTCTGGCCGAGCTCCTGGTAGCGGTGGGGCAGCTCGTCGACCGGCAACAGCACGGCGCGCGGGTCATGGTCCGCGTCATATTCGGACTGGGTCCGCACATCGACCAGCTTGAAGCTGTCGTCCTCGAGCAGCTTCTGGGCTTCGGCGGTCTCCAGGTCCCGCACGCGCCAAGCCGCGCCCCCCGGGTCGCGCACGCCCGTGAACTCGGCCTGTTCGTCCTGGTGCTGTGGGACATCGCGGCCCTCGATCTCGGCGACGTGGCGAAGCAGATCGGCCGCTTGCGGCAGCCCGTGCTGACTCAGTGAGACCTGGCCATTCTTGTTCACCACCACGACCGCGGACCGACTGTAGGGACGCAGCCGACCCGAGCAGCCAAAGCGGCGAGACTCCACGGCCAGGGGATCGTAGAGCAGGAAGAATTCCAGGCCCAGCTCATTTCGGAATTGGCGCAGCCGATCCGTGCGGTAGGTGCTGATCGCGAAGACGACGGTGTCCAGCTCTTCGAAGGCATCCAGGCGTGCGTCGATGGCCTTGAGGGCCGCGTCGGTGGCGTCATCGGTGGTCTTGCGGAAGAAGAGCAGCACGACGTTGAGGTGGCCCTTGAAGTCCGGAAGACGGATCCAGGTGCCCTCGTCGGCGGTCAGGGAGAGGGGCGGAGCCGCGGTGCCCACCGGCAGCGGCTTCATGCGGATGGTCTGCTTGACGAAGGCGAGCACGGACATGGAGCGACCTGATGATTGGAGGCGGGGATGGAGGCGCTTAGCGCGCTGCTAGCTTGGTGGGCAACCAGGACCGCGCGTGGACTACGCGAGCTCGTCCGCGTCAAGGATTTCGCCGTCGAGGAGGGGGTCACCCTGCCAGGCGCGACGGTAGATGTCTGCCATCGCGGCGCCTTGGCGTCGAAGATCCCGTCGAGCGCTGGCGGCGCCCAGGGTGCTGCCAAAGCCGGGGATCAGGCGGCCCACCCGTTTTCCAGCTTGCAAGAAGGCCCGTCTGGCGATGACTCTGGCGATGGCGCTGAGCTGACGCGGCGTTCCGCGTAGGCGCGAACGCACCACGTCGGGCAGTTGGCGGAGGCGCGAGCTGACGCTGCCGTCGGCGGGCAGGTCGATGTTCCAGGCTTGGGCCAGGGCGCGGGTCAGCAACACCCGCCCGCGGTCGGTGTCCGGGTCGTGCCCGTAGATGACCGCCAGGCGCTGGGCCAGGCGCAGGCTCTGGACCAGCGCGGCGAGCGCCTCGGGGGCCAGGGTCGTGAGGCCACCGAAGGCAGCGGCCGCACCACGCAAGGCCGCTCCACGCGAGGCCTCGGCCACGACCCGCTGGGCGGTGGCGTCCAGCTCGGTCAGGGATGGCAACCGGCCAGTGGCTGCGTCTGTGTAGGCCAGACCGGCCGCGTCGAGGTGGGCCCTGACGACGCCCGGAGGCACGCTGGCCACGCGGTAGAGCGCCGGCAGCAGGCCGCCATCCAGGCGCTCGCCCAGCTCGTCGATCGTGTTGCGCAGCAGGTCGCCGAGCACTGGGTCCGCGAACAGCTCCGCCACGATCTTTTAGACCTCCAGTCCGACGACGGTGGCCATGTCCTGGGTGCTGCCGTAGCGGCCACGCTCGTCGCGCGTGACGCGGGCCAGGGCGCAGGCCGGATCGTGAGTGAAGAAGAGTCGACCGTCTGACTTCACAAGGTCGTCGAGCAAGGCGACCTTTTCGTCGAGCAGGCGCTCGGGAAAGCGGTCGTAGCCCATGTGAATCGAGCGGTGAACCCAGGGTCGGCCGGGGGCCAGGTCGCCCGCGAAGACCACGGGCCCGTTGGGTGAGGGGATCTCGGTCAGCATCAGCCCTGGGGTGTGGCCGTGGCTGATGTGGAGGCGATAGTCCGGGCCGAGGGTGTCGCTGAAGGTGACGGCACAGCGGTGGTGGGGCCCGCATTCGCTGGCGGGCGGGTGCTCGACCAGATCCAGCCGACCGCTGGCCGACAGCAGCCCCTGGAGCTGTGGAATGAAGCTGGCCTTGTCCCGGCTGTGGGGAGCCCGCGCCCGTTCCCAGGCGTCGCGGCCCACGACGAAGCGGGCCTTGGGAAAGAGCAGGGCCGGTGGCTGGCCTTTTTGCCAGGCGCTCAGCAGGCCGCCAGCGTGGTCGAAGTGCAGGTGGGAGAGGACGACGATGTCGATGTCCGCGTGGGAGAGCCCCGCCGCATCGAGGCTGTCGAGGATGACGTGTCGGGGCTCCACGACGCCGTAGCGGTCCCGCAGATCGGGCGGCAGAAAGGCGCCGACGCCGGTCTCCAGCAGGATGTTCCGGTGCGGTTCGCGCACCAGCAGCGCCCGGCAGGCCAGCAGGATGCGATTGCGATCATCCGGTGGCGCCCAGCGTTCCCACAACAGCTTGGGCGCGTGACCGAACATCGCGCCCCCATCGAGGTGCTGCTGATTACCCTCGATCGAGGTGAGACGACGTCGCATGGGTCCGGGTCCAGAGCGGGGGAGGAGGCCAGCCCAGCCTATCGCGTCTCTGGAAGGGTGCGGGCGCAGGCGCCGGGTGCTGGCGGTGGCACGCCATTGAGGCGGGTAGGGAGCCAGTGTTCGTCGCGATACTCCAGCATCAGCGTGGCCCCACCCCGGTGCCAGCGGGGCGGGGAATCCGACCAGCCCGTGTCAAGCAGGGCGCAGAGGGCATCGCCGTCGGTCGGCGGCGTCAGCGTCTCAGGCAGGTCCTGCCCCTTGGCCCAGGCATCGCGCAGCTCCTGGGCGCGCCGAAGGGGGGAATCCATGGACAACTCGGTCGCGCCCGGCCACCACAGCAGGTCCGACTGGAGCCAGCCCTCGACATCGCGCCGCTCATCCCGGCAACCCGTGCAGCGCAGGCGAGCCCGCACGGGCAGGACCTGGAGCACCTCTACCCGGACGCCGGCCCGGTCAAGCTTTGCCAGGGGTGCGCCACCAGGCCCCACGATGCTGGCGGGCGCGCGCAGGGTCCAGGCGGTAAACGGCGGCGAGGGCCAGGCCTGGGGATCGATGGGCGTGGGCTGGTCGACCGGCTCTTCGCCGTCGGAGGGCGCCATTTGTGGGGCCCAGCAGGCCGCGAGCAGCAGCAGCGGCAGCGCTCGGATCACCCTGGATGCCACGACGGGCGGCTCTTCGAGTTGCCGGGCGGGGAGGGTGCAGAACATGCCCGTTGGGGGTAGCATCCTTGGGTGTCTCGGGAAAGTCCCATGCTTGTCTCTGGAAGTCGCGTCGGCGTGGTGTCCCCAGCGGGCATCTACGATGTCGATCGCCTGCGGGCTGGGCTCGCGCTGATCCAGACCTGGGGTCTGGTTCCTGTTCTGGCCCCGAATCTGGGTGAACGCTACCGCTACACCGCGGGCACCCTTGCCCACCGCAAGGCGGATCTGGGGTGGGCGCTGGGCTCGCCCGAGCTCGACGCCGTGTGGTTTGCCCGCGGGGGCTACGGCACGGTCCATCTGCTGTGCGGGGTCGCCGACCTGGTCCGCGACGGGCGGCCGATCATCGGTTTTTCGGATGCCACCGCCCTCTTCTGCGCCTTGGACCGGGCACGCCTGGGCGTCCGGGTCCATGGTCCGGTGCTGCACTCTCTCTGCGATCTGGCGGACCAGTCCAGCCAAGCCGCGCTGCGGTCGATGCTTCTCGACCAAGCGCCGGTCCGGCTCCAGGGCGTACACCTCGCGGGTCCGCGCCGACCAGCACAGGGCCGACTGGTTGGGGGCAATCTCTGCGTGCTGGCCAGCCTGGCGGGCACCCCCTGGGCGCTGGATGGACGCGGCGCCATCGTGGTCCTCGAAGACATCGGTGAACCTCCCTACAAGCTGGACCGCCTGGTGACCCAGCTCATGTGCAGCGGCGCCCTCGATGGGGTCGTGGGGATCGCGCTGGGCAGCTTCACCGGCTGCCAGCCGCCGGCCGATGCGTCCTGGACGCTAGAGGATCTCCTGGCCGACCTGCTCGCACCGCTCGGCGTGCCGGTGGTCGGGCGCTTGCCCATTGGTCACACCCACCGCAACCACGCCTGGCAGCACGGGGCGGTGGCCTCGCTGTCGCCGGACGCGCTGCTCAGCCAGGCCCCGCTTCGTGCCTGAGTCCACCTGGGCGGTGGTGCAGGGCTGCCTGGATCAGGCCGTCACCGCCCATGTGATCCCGGGCGCGACCCTGTCGGTTCGGGTCCGCCAGGGGCCCGGCGTGGACCTGGTGGCCGGCCAGGCCGAGCTTCGTCCCCGCCCGCGCCCGGTGCGCCTGGACACCCCCTATGACCTGGCCAGCCTGACCAAGATCCTTGCGACAACACCGGTGGCGCTGGCGCTCTGGGACCAGGGCGTGCTCGACCTCGACGCGCCCCTGACCGAGCTTCTCGCGGTGGCTCCACCTGGCGTGAGCGCGCGGCACTGCCTGCTTCACAGCGCGGGCCTTCCTGCCTGGCGGGACCTCTACCAGCAGGTCATCGACGGCGACCTGAGTTGGGGTAGCGCCAGCACCCGAGCGGGGTTCTTTGACCGGGTCGGGCGGACGCCCCTCGTCGCAGCACCGGGCCAGACGACGCTCTACAGCGACCTGGGCTTTCTCCTGCTGGGGGCTGCCCTCGAAGCCGTGGGTGGTGACCGGCTGGACCGCCTGTGGGAACGCCTGGTGCGGCCCTTTTCCGGGGTGGACCTGCGCTGGGGCTGGCCCGGGGCAGCGGCGACCGAGGACTGTCCGGTCCGGCGCCGGGTGCTGGCCGGCCAGGTCCACGATCTGAACGCGGCGGTGCTGGGTGGCATCGCACCCCACGCCGGCTTGTTCGGGTCGGCGGCGTCGGTCGCGGACTTCGGCGCCTGGGCGCTGTCGATCCACGACGGTCAGACAGGGCTTGGCCTGTCGCCGGCCGCGCTTCGCGCTGCATGGGCCGACCAGGGACCTGGGGCTCGGCGCTTGGGTTGGGACCGCGTGAGTCCGGTCGGAAGCTCGGCCGGGACTCGTTGGCCTGGCGATGGCGTGGGCCACCTCGGCTTCACGGGGACCAGCTTGTGGATCGCCCCGCGACAGGGCGTGGTGGTCGCCCTGTGCAGCAACCGGGTCCACCCCAAGGTCGAAGGCGGCGCCCGGCCGGGCGGGAAGATCGGCCCCCGCACGCAGGCATTTCGGGCGCTGCGTCCCGCGGTGCATGACGCGGTGATTGACGCCCTGGAGCGACTCGGCCGCTGGCGCGGCTGACTCAAGGGCAGGATGTGTCGGTCAGCATCAGGGTGTTGTTGCCCTCGTCGCACTCGTCGGCGTAGCTGATCCCCGCGGCGTCCTGGTCGGCCGCCACGTAGATCGTGCGCCCTGCCACGCTGGCGGCGCTCAGCACCAGGCGCGTGGCGGCCGAGACCGTGCCCTGGGGCGTGACCGTGTCCGTCCAGCTCACGTCCAGGCTGTGGGTGTCACCAGCGTCGTCCTGGAACCATGCATGGATGGGCACACCCGGCCGCAGCCCGGCGGCGCCCTGGTTGGCCATGGCGATGTCCACGACGATCAGCCCGTCCGCGCATTCGTCCGTACAGACCCGGGCAACCGGAACTGCATCGGGCCACGCAGCGCCGGCGCTGGGGTTGGGATCGCCGCTACGGAAGTTGTTGTGGTCGGGCCAATTCGAGTCGGGATGCGCGGGGATGTGCATGTCCTCGTCGATGTTGGTGATGCTGAAGGCGTGCTGGTTCCAGACCGTCCCGCCGGCCTGCCAGTTGCTGCTGGCGCTGCCGAGGGCGTACAGGCCGCGCCGGTCCTCTTCGTAGTAGCCGCCGCCGTTGGGCACGAGAATCTCGGCGCTGCCGTCCAGATCGATGTCGGCGACGGTCGGGTATTCGTGCAGGGTGCGGCTGCTGTGGCGGTCATCCGATGAGCGAATTTCGCCGGTCTGTGCGTCAAAGATGTAGAGGGCGACCTCGTCGGCATAGACGATCTCGGGTTGGCCGTCGTGCTCGAAGTCGAAGATGATCGAGCCGGTGGCGTGGCTGGACAGGTCGCTGACCGGGTTGCTCCAGAGCTGGGTTCCGTCGAGCATGTAGACGGCGTAGTCGGTGGCCGAGGCCAAGGCGATCTCGGGGACGCCGTCCTGGTTGACATCCGCGAGTGCGGGTGGACCGCCGTTTCCCCCACCCACCAGGGCGAAGCTCGACAGGATGGTGCAGTCGGTGTCGTAGACCGTGACCTGCCCGTTGCCGACCAGCACGACCTCGCCCTGGCCGTCCCCGTCGAGGTCGGCCACGGCCGTGAAGCCATCGTCATCGGCTTCCGCGGTACACTCGATCTCGCCGGTGCTGCTGTAGATGCTTCGCCCGGCGATCACCTCTTGGTAGCCATCCCCGTCCAGGTCCGCGACGACCGAGATCATGCCCATCTCGGCGTATGCATAGAAGCGGCCGCTGTCTCCGCTGCCCTTCCAGGCGGTGCTGCCGTCCTCGCCGTTGATCACCAGGTTTCCGACGATGACCTCGGGCCATCCGTCCGCATCCAGATCGGCCAGCGCGGGCGCGTGGCCGGCACAGTCGATGACGGCGCCGTCCGCAATCCAGTCCAGGGTCCCATCGACCGAGAACGCCGCGACATAGCAGGAATAATCAGGAATCAGGCCGGGTGGCGCTGGAAATATCGGGTTGTCTCCTCCGTTCCCGGTGTCGTCGCCACCACCGGGTTCCGCTGTGTCGGTGGTGCTGCCACCTCCGGTAGTGCCCGTCCCAGCCCCGATGACGTTTACGATGAGCACGATCTCGGGCTGGCCGTCGTTGTCCACATCGCCCAGGGCGACGTTGCTGTAGCGGTAGGGAAAGATCTGATCATCGCGATCCGACGGCCGCTCGATGCTGATCACCGAATCGGGATCCCGACCCGAGATCACGCGCAGGATCCCGTGCTTGATGCCGTTGTCGTCCGCGTTGTCGGTGATGACGACGATGTCGGGGATGTCGTTGCGGTCGATATTGTGGTCGCCGTTGTCGTCGGTGAGTTGTCCGACAACCGGGGCCATCAGGACCTCGTCCGACTCGGACCAGCTCGAGAAGCTCTCGATGTTCCACTCCACGACGGTGTCCAGATCACCTGGCTCCACGTCGGTCGCGCAGTCTTCGTTCACCGCTACGTCGATATCGACCGCCGGCGCTCCGCAGGGGCCGTAGCCGGTGTCGCCTGTGCTCGGCGTCGTGGCGCCACCGTCGGTCAGCCCGCTCATGCCCGGGTCAGTGGGCTTGAACAGGTTGTAGTCCGAGCAACTGGCGGTCAGCCCCAGGCCATAGAGCAGCACGATGAGGGACGTGGAGAGACGCCCTCTGGAAAGGACAAGATGCTGGACAGAGCGACAGGACACAGGGTGGAAGGCCGCGGGGTGAAAGGCCAG
>JAADHA010000068.1 GCA_013152105.1 Oligoflexia bacterium
AGGAGCCGGCCGCGGAGCGGCTTCAACCGGCGGCCGAGCTTGGGCCTGTTGAGGCGTACTACCCCCAATCAGCGAGGCGACCGCCCGGTCGAAGGCTCGGTCAGCATCGGCCGGCGCGTTCACACCGGCTTGGTCGAGGTCCGCATGGCCTACGACCAGCACCAGCAAGGCCCGCAGCAAGTCGGTGGCAGCGTCAGCCGAGAAGCCGGCCTGTTCGAGCAGGACAGCGGTTGGAGCGCAAGGGTCCAGCAGGCCGAGAAAGCGGGACGGACGGGCGCCAGTGAGCGCAATGACAGCCGGGTGGGCGGCGAGGAGGGCGCGCCAGTTCCGGGCTAGCAGCGCGAGGTGCTCGGGCCAGCCGAGGTCAGTCGGCAGGGCGGCTGCCTGGCTGAGGACCGCGTCGATCACGTGGTCCACCAGGACAGCCTTGCTGGGCAGGTGGTGGTAGAGCGAGGAGGCTTCGACGTCGAGCACTTTCGCCAGCCGTCGCATGGTCAGCTTGTCCGCACCCTGATCTTCCAACAGGGCCAGGGCGGCGTCTTGAATGGCTTGAGCGGTCAGCTTTTTCACGGTGGATCTCCTTGAGACCACAACTCTAACAGCGTTAGACCATCTGGCAATGCCTGCCGTCAAGGCATCCGGAGGCCGGGGGCGCGCCACGGTCCTCGAAACGGCGAGCGCTCATCCCAAGCAGTTCACACATCTCCCCTCCTTTAGAACCATCGCCGGAGCCAGTCCTTCTCGAACAGCACCTTGCCGGCGTGCCAGTGCCGGCCGACCTTGTAGGCTTTCACCTGCGGGGTCGGCTCAGCGTAGAAGTTGCCGCGACCAAGTCCGGCCTTGCCGTCGCCAGCTTCGATGAAGCACTCGCCCTGACCATCGAAGCGAGCGGCCTTTCCCTGGCCTGTGATCGCGTGTGCAATGTTCTGGGCCACGACGGCGGCCTGGCTGTGGGCGAAGGTTCCGGCCATGGGGAGCGGCTTGCCCATGCTCAGCGTGATGCCAGTGATGTCGCCGATCGCGTACACGCCCGCAAAGCGTGTCTGCAGCGTGTGCCGATCGACCGGAACCCAGCCGCTCTCGCCGACCAGGCCCGACTCGCGGATGACGCGCGGCGGGCGATGGGGCGGGACATAGGCCAGCAGGTCGAAGTCTGCCTGGACCCCGCGCTTGAAGTGGATCTGCCGGGCCGCGGGGTCGACCCAGTGGACCGGATGCGCCGGGTGATAGCTGATCGCCTTCTGCTCGACCATCTGGCGCACCCCAGCCGAGAATTCGGGGCCGGTCACTCCCATGGGGCCGGGCTCTGCGGTGTACAGGTCCAGCTCAACGCTGTCGCGGATCTTGCGCTTGCGACAGTCGTACTCGAGGAGCATGGCGGCTTCATACGGAGCAGCCGGGCACTTGTAGGCCGGGCTGGCCGTGAGCACGACAATCCGGCCCGAGCGAAAGTCGCTGAGCGCGTCCCGCAGGCTCTGAGCCCCGGCGAGGGTGTAGAAGCTGTGGCCGGCCTCGGCCAGGCCCGGGATCGCGGTCTCGTCGAGATCGGCGCCAAGAGAGACCACGATGTGGTCCGCCTCGAGAACCTGGCCCGCCACTGTGACACGGCGGCGCTCCGGGTCGATCTGCTCGATCTCTCCGTTCACCACTTCAATGCCCTTCTTCCGAAGCTGACTGAGCGGACGCCGAATCTGCTCAGGCTTGCGCAGCCCCGTCATCAGCCACAGCAGCGACGGCGCGAAGAGGTGGTCGGGTTCGCGGTCCACCAGCACGACGCGGTGCTTCTTCGGCAGCGCCGCTCGCAGCTTCACTGCGGTGACGAGTCCCCCGACGCCGCCGCCGAGGATGAGGGTGGTCTTGGTCTCTGACATGGTCGTCTCCTGCAGGCCGGCTAGAAAACCAGGACGCGGTCGGCCCACTGCGTCCAGTCGGTGAGTTCGTCGAGCGTGCTGCGGTGAGCCCCGTCGACAAGGTCGGCGTCGACGAGCCCGCGGGCGTCCATGCAGGTGCCGCACACCCCGATCGCGGCGCCACGGCGCGTGACCGCGCGAAGCATGAGCTCGATATTGTAGTAGCCCTGTGGGACCTTCTGGCCGCGCCGGGGGCAGCTCGACGCGTCGCCGATCAGGAAGACGCGGACCAGTTCGTCGTCGCGCCTGGCGAGTGAGGCGGCCAGCCGCAGCCCGTTGTAGCTGCGCTCGGTGCCGTAGGGTGGGTCGTTGAGGATGAAGAGGGTCTTGTTCGTCACGCGGTCTCCGTTGCTTGTGGTGTGGCGCTGGCTGCGGGCTCGAGATCGAGCCCGCGGGCGCGCCACTCGACCACCCCGTCCTCCATGCGGATGGCGCGGTAGCCCGCGGCGCGGAGCCGCTCGACGGCTTCGACAGCCAGCACGCAGTACGGCCCCCGGCAGTAGGCGACGATCTGGCGGTCGCGTGGCAGATCGGCAAGGTGCCGCTCCAGTTCGTCCAGCGGCACCGACAGCGCGCCCGGGATGTGGCCGGCCCGGTACTCGTCGCGGGGTCGCACGTCGATCACCGCGACCTGGCCTCGGCGGACACGATCCAGCAGGTCATCCCGGTCGACGCCCTCCATGCCCTCGCGTCCCGCCAGGAAGTCGCGCCGGAGACGTTCCATTTCCGCAAGGCGCGACTCGGCGAGGGCGCGCAAGGCCAGGAAGAAGGCGCATACTTCTTCATCGGCGAGGCGGTAGGTGACGAACACGCCGTTCTTCTCGGTGTCGACCAGGCGTGCTCTGCGAAGCACCTGGAGATGGTGCGAGGCGTTGGCCAGACTCAGCCCCGCCTGCTGGGCGAGGCTGTCCACGGTGCGTGGCCCCTGGCAGAGCAGGTCCAGCAGTTCGAGGCGGCGGGGGCTTCCGATGGACTTGCCGATGCGGGCGAGTTGTTCGTAGACAGCGTCCTTGAACTGGCGAGCGGCTCTTGGCACGGAGTCCTCCAATACTCTCATGAGTATTTGAGTATATCCCTCCGCACCGCGCTGTCAACTTCCGGGGGCGCGATCAGGGGTCGGCCTGCCCTCCGCCTGTCTCATCATGCCGGCCAGTCTGAAGCCGTCGACGCAGCGAGGCATCTTGGCCGATCAGGAGCAGCTTCGATGGAACCAACCATGCGCCAGCCGACCAGCCGACCAGCCAGCCAGCCAGCCTCATGAGATCTGGCCTCGCCCGAAAGATCGGCACCTTGCTCATCGTGCCCTTGTGTGGCGCGGTCGTCGCAGTCTTTCTGTTCTGGCAGTTTCTCGCCCAGACAGCCTCCGCGCCGGCGCACATCAACCTCAGCGGCCGTCAGCGGATGCTGGCGGTTCAGCTCGGCGACTGGACGGGCATGGTGCTGGGCGGCCAGGACGAGGACCGATCCAGACTCAAGGAGCTCGTCGGCGAATATGACCGCTCTCTCGAGATGCTGGAGCAGGGAGGTGAACTGGATGGACGAAATGTGGTCCCGCTACCCGACGGCCCACAGGTCCAACTCGCCAGCCTTCAAGCCACGTGGGACCAGCTTCGTCCCATGCTGCTCGTCATCGCCGACCGACCCGCGACCAGTCCAGAGGTGGCGCTGGCAGCCCGCGATTATCGACCCGCCATCGAGACCCTGCGGCATCAGGCCGACGCCCTGACGTCCGCCATCGATCTGCGAAGTTCGCTGCTGCAGCGCCGCATGGGATTGGTCTTCGTTGGCGGTATATGCCTGAATTTCGCGCTTTTTCTGGCTGGTCTGTGGTACGCACGGCGCACCATCGTCCAGCCTGTCCTCGAGTTGGACGCGGCGGCCAGCCGCTTCGCCGAGGGCGAATTCTCGGTCCGCGTGCGCTGCACGACCCACGACGAGCTTTGTCATCTTGCTGAGACCTTCAACGAGATGGCCGAACGTGTAGACGGGCTTCTCCAGGCCATCGACCTGCGCCGCCAACACGCCGAGGCCCTCGCCGATAGTCTCCCCGTCGGCACCGCCATCCTTGACGCCGAGCTCAGGGTGGTCGGGGCGAACCGGATGTTTCACCGGATGTTCGACCTCGCACCTGGCCAGGCCGATGGCCAAGCCATCGACCAGATCCTGGTCCTCACGGACCTGCGCGAGCGGCTGCTCCTGGCCATGGGATCCGACAAGCCCCTCCGGCGGGTGAAGCGCGACTTCCAGACCCGTAGCGGCCTGCGCCCGCTCCGGATCGCAGCGGCCGCTACTCGCCTCGCGGAAGAAGAAGCCCGACTGATCCTGGTGGTTGAAGACCTCACCGAGGAAGAGCGACTGCGGGCCGAGGCGGACCTGCGGCTGGCTGCCTTGGACGCGGCCGGGGTCTCCGTGCTCATCACGGACCAGCGGGGCCGCATCGAGTACGTCAACCAGGAGTTCTCGCGCCTTCACGGCTACACCGGGGACGAGGTGCGGGGCCAGACCCCCAGCGTCGTGGGCGGCGGTGCGGAACCGAGCGTCTACCGGGGGATGTGGCAGACCATCACCCGGGGTGAGTCTTGGCGTGGGGAGTGCATCAACCGTCGGAAAGACGGCAGCACATACCCCGCGGACCTCGTCATTACGCCCGTACAGGATCAGGGCGGCAACATCACCCACTTCGTCGGGGTTCAACACGATCTCACCGAGCGGAAGCAGCTCGCCGCGAAGATGATGGAGATGGACCGGATGATCGCCGTGGGCACGCTCGCGGCGGGGGTCGGGCACGAGATCAACAACCCGCTGTCCTACGTCATCGCCAACCTCGACCTGCTCGCGGAAGATCTGCCACCGGTCCTGGAAGGCTGCCGCCTGCACCAGCAATGCGTCGTTCCACTCGGAAGCAGCGGCCCAGCCGCCGCGTTCGTCTCCGGTCGCCTGGAAGGGCTCATCGAGCTGGTTGACGAGGCGCGGCAGGGCGCGGACAGGGTGCGCCACATCGTCCGTGACCTCAAGACCTTCTCGCGAGCAGACAAGCAGCAGCGCGGTCTGGTTGACGTGCGGCGTCTGCTCGACTCATCGGTCAACATGGCCTTCAACGAGATCCGCCACAGGGCTCGCCTGGTCAAGGACTACGAAGACGTTCCGCCAGTCGACGCAAACGAGGCGGGTCTCGGCCAGGTGTTCATCAACCTGCTGGTCAACGCGGCGCAAGCCATCGTCGAGGGCGCGGCCGATGTGAACACCATTGTCGTGCGCACCCGCTGCGAGGGTGACCAGGTCATCGTCGAGGTCGAGGACACGGGGAGCGGCATCGCCAAGGACCATCTGCCAGAAATCTTCGCCCCCTTCTTCACCACCAAGCCGATCGGACAGGGAACCGGTCTCGGGCTGGCCATCGCCCGGCAGACGGTGGAGTCGCATGGCGGCGAGCTCTCGGTCAGAAGCCAGCTTGGCCAGGGAACGGTGTTCAGGGTCAGCCTCCCAGCGTTGGCTGCGGTGCAGCCTGAACGAGCGTCGGTCGAGGACAAGGACCAGGCGGCCCTGGACTCTGGTTCGCGCCGGGGTCGGATCCTGGTGGTCGATGATGAGCCGATGGTCGGTCGAGTCATCACTCGTGGGCTGCGCGCGGACCACAACGTGGTGGCGCTGACCAGCGCCAAGGAGGCCCGGGAACGGATCGTCTCAGGCGACCGATTCGACCTGGTATTCTGCGACCTCATGATGCCTGAGATGACAGGGATGGACCTCCATGATGCGCTACTCAAGGACGCTCCCAATCAGGCCGCACGGATGGTCTTTCTCACCGGTGGGGCCTTCACGCCTCGGGCACGCGAGTTCCTGGATGCCGTGGACAACCCGCGCATCGACAAGCCCTTCGACATGAAGAACTTGCGAGCGCTCGCCCGGGCTCTTCTTCGACAACGAGACCAGGGCGAGACCCATAGGACTTGAATTGCGGCAGGCAGGCAGGCTGATTTAGGGACCCTCAATCACCCTCTGCCAGGAACTCCACGATGTGCTCTTCCTGGCGTCGTGCATCCTCAAAACCGATCCGCTCGACCTCGCCAGTGAAGGCCCGGTCGAAGAAGAGGTAGGACAGCAGGTCGGACTCGCCATCACTGGCGTTCGCCCGGTCTGCCATGGCCGACAGCAGCCAGCGCACCTGGAGCGGCATTGGCGGCGGGGTCGCGCGCCAGCGCTGGGCGGCGAGCACGCCAAAGTCGGTCGATGGACGGATCAGCAGCGTGCGAGACTGGCGCACGTCCAGGTCCGCCTCCAGCTTGTCGGCGAAGTCCGGCCCGTAGTGCTCGACCCCCCAGGCGATGATGCGGTTGACCCGCTCCGCGGAACGTAGATCGCGGACGACGGGGTCCGCCAGCAGGGCGTTGAGCGCCTTGCCGGCCAGGAAGGGGATGTTCGGGGTCAGGTTCGGGTGGCGCACGACCTGCTTGTCATCGGCTTCGCTGGTCGCACCCACGACGATCACCCGGTCGGCACCTGCCATCAGCGCCGGGCGCAGTGGCGTGTTCTGGCGCAGGCCACCATCGACAAACCAGGCGCCGTCTATCTTCACGGGACGAAAAAGAATCGGTAGGGCGGCGCTGGCCAGCAGGTGCTTCTGGCGGACCTGGGTCATCACGACCCGGGCGCCAGGCAGCGGGCGCAGGTCCAGGTCCGGCTCACGACTGTCGAGAAAGAGCACGTTGAAGCCCGTGTCGACCTGGGTACAGCTCACGATGAAGGCGCGGCAGGCGCCCGAGGAGATGGACGTTCGCAGGGCCCGCCACGGGCTGGCGCGCTGGACCAGCCCATACAGCGGTGTGGCGTCGAGGATGGCAGCCCCAGCGGTCGCGGCCCAGGTGGCGCGCAGGGTGCGAATCAAGCCCCCCGAGCCCACCCGGTAGACCTGTCGGACGCTCATCTCCTGCCACAGACGCGACAGGCGGTCCACGCCCTGTATGTCCTGAGCAGCGGCAAAGACGCCGTTGAGGGCGCCGACGCTGGTGCCCGCGACGATCTGCGGCCACGGGACGTGACCGAGATTCTTGGGAAGCTCGCGAAAGAGGTAGCGCATCACGCCAGCGGCGTAGGCACCGCGCGCCGCGCCTCCTGCCAGGACCAGACCGAGAGAGTACATGCCCTACAGGATGGTGCGGCCCGCCCGGTACCGCAAGTGCGGGAGCGTCGAGGATCAGTTGGGAGGGCACTTCAAGCAGGGCACCGGGATAGCAGCACCGACATGGCTGCGCCTCTCCACCATCCCACGATCGACGAAGACGTGGCGCTGCGACCGACCCATCTGTTGGTGGACCTCGACGCGCTGGCCGACAACCTCGCGGCGATCCAGCAGCGCGTGGGCGTGGGCGTGGGCGTGATGCCCGTCCTCAAGGCCAACGCCTATGGCCACGGACTGGTGCCCGTGGCGCGGCTGATGCAGCGCCTGGGCGTGCCCTACCTGGGGCTGGCCTACCTCGAAGAGGGGATCCGCCTGCGCCGGGCGGGCATCGACACACCCATCTTGATCCTGGGCGGGATCCTGGGCAGCCAGATCCCCCTCTTCATCCAGCACGATCTGACCATCACCGCGTCGTCGGTCGACAAGCTGCTGGCCGTGGAAGAGTGTGCACGGACGCTGGGACGCCGCGCCAGGGTGCACCTCAAGATCGACACCGGAATGGAGCGCATCGGCGTGCACTGGTACAGCGCGCAGGACCTGCTGGACAGCTCGCTGGGCCTCCAGCATGTCGATGTCGAGGGTATCTTCACCCATCTCGCCAACAGCGACAGCTCCGACCTGGGCCACGCTCGCCAGCAGCTCGAGCGCTTCAACGACGTGTTGGACTTCTACCCGCGCCACAGCTTGCCCACGCCGATGCGGCACGCCGCCAACTCAGCGGGCGTGCTGCAACTCCCCGAAAGCTGGCTGGACATGGTGCGTCCGGGCATCATGCTCTACGGTGTGCTGCCGGGAAGTACGATCTCACGCACGGTCACCGTGCGACCGGCGCTGCGCTGGACCTCACGGGTGGTGTACTTCAAGGTGGTCCAGCCGGACAGTCCGGTCAGCTACGGATCGACCTGGAGACCGTCCAAGATGACGCGTCTGGTCACCGTCCCTGTCGGCTACGGCGACGGCTATATGCGTGCCATGTCCGGTCGTGCCCAGGTGGGCCTGCGCGGTCAGCGCTACCCCGTGGTGGGACGGATCTGCATGGACCAGATCATGGTCGATATCGGCTGGGACAGCGCCTGGAACGACGACGAGGTGGTGCTCCTGGGGCGCTTCGGAGACCAGAGTCTGACGGTCGAGGATCTGGCGATCTGGGCGGGAACGATCCCCTACGAGATCCTCACCAACATCAACACCCGGGTGCCACGGGTCTATTCCAGCACCCGTTTTCCAGACCTGGTGGCGCCCTCGCCGCGACGCTCGTGACGATGAATACGGGCTACATCTACCGCGAGACGATCACACACCGCGGGACCGGGCAGCCTCTCGATGGCTACCTGAGCACTCGCTACCGGCACGCCACGCTGCCGCAGTGGCGTGAGCACATCCTGGCGGGGCGGGTCCTGCT
>JAADHA010000259.1:0-3484 GCA_013152105.1 Oligoflexia bacterium
GTGTCATCATTGAGTCCGAAGACGCGAATCGACTCCTGGCCTTTTGCTCCAACCGACACAAATTCGCCCGTCGAGGGTGAGAACAACAAGTGTTCGGCAGGGTTATCGGCCGAGGGATCCAAGAGCAGGGGGTCGCCGTTGCCGTCGATCGGGAACGCGTTGCGCTTGAGGTTGCTGTTGCAGTGGCTGCAGGCGAGCAAGTAGTTTGGCCAAGCGAAGGCGCGTTGCGGAAAGTCGGCCTTGGGGCGAAAATGGTCGATGTCTGTACCGAGGCTGTCCTCGCAGTACATGCAGCGGGCACGACCAGAGGCCATGTCTTGCAGCTTCTGACGCACTTCTTCGAACGCCCTTTTCGGCTTCCTGTGCCAGAGGGCCTTTGCCTTCGCCTTCGGGTCCGGCCACCTTGGACGTCAGGTTCGTCAACTTGTCGAGGGTGGTCTGGCTGAGGGCCACCCGCTGTATGCGCCGCATCAGCGGCTACCGCCCATGACTGCGCGGAGCTTGCGGTCGGCAAGCTCTCCGAGATCAGCGGTCAGGAGCGTTTTCAGCTTTTCGTAGCGCTCCAGTTCCTTGGGTGTGGCGTCTGCGCGAATCACCTTCGCTTCGAGCTTGACGACTTCTTGCCGAAGGCCTTCGGCTTCCGCCGAGTGCGCGTGGTCGAGCCCGAAAAGCTCGGTCAGCACGGCATCGTCTGCTCCACCACGGACGATTACCCGCCACGTCTCTTTCTTGACCGGCTCCATCCTTCGCGTCTCATCTGGGGCGGGAAGACGAATCAAGCCGCCGGGGCTGGCTGCCTGGCAGATGAAGGGGCTGTGCGTCGTGACCAGAAACTGTATCCGTGGAAACCGGCGGGTGAGCCAAAAGCCGATCCGCTGCTGCCACGCCACGTGCATGTGGGCGTCGATCTCGTCGATTAGGATGACGCCTGGCACGTTGCAGACCACGGTTCCGTCCGAATCCTTCTCCAGACCCAGGTCACCGAACGCATCGTAGAGTCGTCGGAGAATGTCCACGACGAGCGCGGCGACGGTGCGGTAGCCGTCGCTGACCTGCTCAAGAGGCAGGAGCACCTGGTCTCGTCGCACCCACAGACCTTCCGAATCAACCTTCTCGACCGTACTGCCGTCGGGAAGCAGACCGTCATGCAGCAAGGCCATCACGTCATCGCGAAGCTGGGCCGCCCTCGGTCGGTTCTCGAGAGCCCGCGGATGTACTTCCTTGCAGAGCCACTCGATGGCGTCAGAGAGCGTGGCAGACTCGTTGAAGAGGTTGACCAGCCGTGCCAGGACGGGGTTGGCGCTCAGCCGGACCTGCTCGGTGGTCAGCGGGCCGAGGTGCCGGTATGGGCCGTACCCAGCGATGAACCAACCCCGCGGCAGGTCAGCCCAGGGACCTCGCTCCGCGGTCTTGCGCCGCTCGATGTGGGCGCTCAGCTCATCGGTGCCCCCCGCGCTCACCTTCCAACTCAGCCCCACCCAGAACGGGCGCCTCAGCGTTCGCCCACCCTCTTGGAAGTGATCCCACCCTTGCTCGATGCTCACCTTGGTCGCGATGGTCGCGGTCTCGGAACCGGTGCGCACCCAGTCGGTGAACACACCCGCGAGCGAACGTGAGGCCAGCGGACCGATGACCGAGAGCGCCAGTGCCTTGAGAAGTGTGCTCTTGCCCGCACCATTGCGCCCGGCGAACACCGTCCAGCCAGCATAGCTGCCGTCGTCGTGCTTCAAAGACAGCCCATGGGACCCCTCGAAGCTTCGCAGGTTCTCGATTCGGATTTCGGTGATGTACATGTCTGGTCCTTTGATCTACCGATCGAAGAGCGACTGTTGGCGGGGGGTTGGCGGTAATTGGGGGTAGCGCATCCTTACCTCCTCGTGCTTTTCTTGCCCGCGAAGTGGTCCTGATAGGGCCGGTGGCCTTCTTCGGTGCATGTGCCGTCCTCGCGGAAGTTCAGCCGAGAGCAGCGCTCCACGGATCGAGCGGCGAGGCATTCCCATGACGCGACCGGACTTGGTTTCGCCTGGAGCCACTGCTCGATGGACCCCCCGTCCCAGTAGTTGGGGATGGCGACCCGTTCAGTGGTGTCGTCCTCTCGGACCCACCGTACTTCAATCGGCGTTCGCTGCCACGATGGAACTCCACGTCATTCTCCCCATCCGGCGAAGTGGTTCATGTCCTTGTCGAACTGGTCAAAGAAGCCGTCGGGCCAGGTGTCCAGCTTGCCTTGTGAATCCATGCTTGGGCTGACCACCTGGTCATCCCACTGGTCCCGATCACGCAAAAAGTGGACGCACACATCGTTCGATGACAACACGTCGCCCCTGACCGCCCGGCGAACCCCGTTGAGGACATGATCGCTGTGGGTCTCGATCAGGACCTGGACGCCCGCCGCGGCGATGGTCGAAAGGAAACGCCCCATCAGCGCCTGGCCCGCGGGGTGGAGGCAAACCTCGGGGTTCTCGATGAGCAGCAGGTCTCCTGGCTCCGCGGACAAAGCGGCGACGACCACCGGCAGCACCTGGGTGAGCCCGAAGCCCACGTGGATGGGGCGGTGGAAGTCGGTCGCGTTCGAGGTCCGCAGGCCTAGCGTCACACCCTTCGCCTGGCGAACCGGCTGCACGTCCAGGGAGCAGCCTGGGAAGAACTGCTGCATGCGCGCCTCGACCTGGCGGAGACGAGTGGGCGGGGCCTCTGCAAGGACCAACTCGTCGATGACGCGTTCGTCCCGACTTCCGTGGAGCATGCTGACCGCGTGCTCGCCACGGGGTCCCACTACCTGCGTGGCGCCGGGATCCTGCAGGGCGTAGACCTCGCGTGGACCGAGGCGCTCGGCGGTGAGGTAGGTCAGGCGGCACATCCGTCGGGCGAAGGCTTCGCCTGCCTGGGTCGTGCTCATCGGTAGCAGGAAGTGCAGGTCCGAGGGCTCGCAGTGGCGTTCACCGTCCAGGTCGATTGCGGCGACCTGCGCCGACATGTCTCGACGGTCCTCCGCCTGGAAGGTCCACTGGATGGACCGGTCGTCATCCACCACGCCCAGCACGAAGCTCAGTCGACCGTGCACCTTGTCCACCACGTCTGTGACGGTGCCGAGTTGGAGCTCGCTACCATTGAGCATCAGCCGGTTCGACCACTCGGCGTCCTTCATGGTCTGGTGGAGCAGGACAAGGGCTTGCAGGGCGGACGACTTTCCCGAGGCGTTTGTTCCCGACAGCAGCGTGAGGCGTCCCAGAGGCAGTCTCAGCAGCTCGAAGCACTTGAAGTGCGCCAGATCAAGCCGGGTCAGCACCGAACACCTCCGTGAACATGGTGCGGGCAACCTTAAAGCAATGCCGCACCTTGCGGGCGTCAACGTGGGCCCATGCGGCTGCGGCCGGGCTGGGACTGCACAACCGACCTCCAGCACAGCGACTCAGCTCCGCCGGCGAAGAACGACCCGCGTGGTCCCCAACACCATGGACAGGTCGCGGAGTGCTGAGGCCGA
>JAADHA010000259.1:3505-6813 GCA_013152105.1 Oligoflexia bacterium
GAAGATCACCGCTCCGCGCGCCAAGGCACCGGGTGGCGACAGCGCGATCTGGCTGGCTGCAAGCTGATGCCCGCAGGCCGGACAGCTCACGATGTCCGGTCCGCCCCGGCGCAGTCCCTCTACCGCGTGTCCGAAGGCCCGGGCCAGTGATCCCCCACACCGCGGACAGAGCACGCGAAAACCACCGAGCTGGTTGGCATACAGGGTGAGACCCCGGGGCCGGTCCAACCAGACCACGCCAAAGCCACCCGGAAGCAGCGCCCAGGCCCGCGGTCCCGCCGTGCGCCGCATGGGCCCGGTGCCCGCCGCCAGCAAGCCCGCCGCCTGCCAGCGATCGAACAGCGAGCAGACCGCCCTCGCATCCACATCCAGGTGGTGGTCCGCGGGCAGGACGATCAGGTCCAGCCGATCGCGAGCGTGGGGCACTCAGAGCGCCAGCGTGATCTGGCCCAGGATTTCGCCATCATCGCCGAAGTACTCGACCATGACCTGCAGCCGTCCCGGGTCAAAGGTGAGCAAGACGGTGTTGAAGTCGCTGAACAACAGCTTGTAGTGGCTGTCATCGTGTTCGTAGAGGTCGGCCGCCACGTTATTGGAGCGCCCCGCCGCGCCGGCCACGACCTCGAACATGCCCTCGCCTGGGTCCCCGCTGCCGGGAACGGCCACCGTGGAGACCGTGGCGAAGTGGACATCTCCGCCCAGCCAGAGGACTCCCTGCACGTCGGAGTCCTCGATGGCGCTCAAGATCCGGCTGCGCTGTTCCGGCCAGCCCTGCCAACGGTCGGTGACCAGGGCTTGGCCAAGGAAGTCGCTGTAGTCGCTCACCGGCACGCTGCTGACGATCAGCTTGAAGGTCGCGGTGCTGCTGGCCAGACCGTCGATCAGCCAGGCTTCCTGGTCCTGGCCGATGTACAGCCCCGCGGCCTCATCGCGCTCTGAGCGGACATCGAGCACGAAGACATCCAGCAAGGCGCCCCAGGACATCTGCCGCCACACGCCCCCCGTCGGGCCCACCCTCTGAGGCAGGCCTTCTCGGTAGGCTTTCAAGGCCGCGTCGTACTGCCCCTTGGCCAGGTCCGCGACCACGTAGTTGTTCTCGATCTCGTGGTCGTCCCAAGCCGGGGTCAGTCCAGACCCACCGGTCGTGTCTCGCAGCCCCTGCACGGCGAAGGCCCCCGTCCAGAAGGCGCGGTACTCATCCACGGTCTCCGCGCCGTCGGCATAGACCGTGTCGCCCATCAGCAGGGTGAGGTCCGGGGCTCGATCTGCCGCGTAGCTCATGTTGGAGAGGGGCTCGTTGCCGCCCAGGCAACTGGTCGCGGCGACGGTGATCTGGCGGAAGCTGGTGCTGTCGGTGGCTGTGCGAAAACGCGCGCTGTGGGAACGCGCACCGCCAGAATCGGGGTCGTCGGCATAGGCCGCCCACGAATAGACCGTGTCGGCGGCCAGACCTTCAAGCGTAGCCCGGGCGACGATCGAGTCCTTGTCCCGAACCAGGGTCGGTCGAGCCACCTCGACCCAGCCACCGGCCCCATCGTCCGCCATCACCAGGCCCGTGAGCTGTGCGAGGTCGGTGCGCACCGACAGGATCACGCTGTCCTGGGTCGGATCGCCGGACTGGGCTCCCCATGGAAATGCCGTGCTGTCGGTCTTGCCCGGCGCCGCCCAAGCCGCGGGCTCGGCGGGTCGAAGGGGCGCGGCCTGCACGACCGCACCGGAGTCCACACCCGCGCTGTCCCCGGTCGAAGCATGGTCGGTGCAGCAGAACAGGAGCAGGGCGAAGAGCATGCGATCTCCACGACGAGATGGACCCCACACCTATTGGGGCCAGTCGCTGGCCGCACGACTGATTTCCTTGCCCAGGCACCCACCATGGTCCATGATGCCGCACTTCTCACGTGGGCATGCAGGCCCTCTGCTCGACCACCCCACACTGAGCGCGCCGATGTTCGCCCTGGCACTCCTCGCTCCGGTGCTGATCGCCTGCCTGCCAGAGACGCCGGCGGTGGGGGGACGGTCTGTGGCGCAGGTGTCCAACATCACCGCAGCCGCGGCGACCATGAACAACTCGGAAGCGGATCTGAGCTTTTCCTGGGTGAACGCTGACAGCGCTGACAGCACTCACAGCACTCACAGCACGACGGTAGGCCGTCCGCACAACGGTTCGTCACCAAAGCTACCCGCCTCGGGCCAGAAGCATGCCGCGGCGGCAAGCAGGAACCGTCCCAATGGAAGCGGCAACAATAGAAACAGCGCGACCGCTCCGACGACCCGAAGCCGCACCACGGGGATCGGCAGCGGCCATCACTCGGGGGCACGCGGCGGCCGCAGCACGTCCAGCACGTCCAGCACGAGCGGTCGACGATACCGATGATGGCGACCTGCCGCACCGCGAGAAGAAGCCACAGCCAGCATGAACCGGACGCAATAAGCAGCCACGTCCCCCTCCCAACCCAACCCCGCGCACCAGCGATCTGGAGCCCACATGAGCGAACTGTCCCGCACCCAGGAGATCCTCGGCAAAGAAGGCGATGCCCTCTTGTCCTTCGACAGTCCCAAGATCAGTCGTGATCGCCTGCACATTCCCGGGGCCGACTGGATCGACCGGATCTTCTCCCAGTCCGACCGCAACATCCGCACGCTGTCCAGCCTCCAGCGCATGCTGGGCACCGGCCGCCTGGCCAACACCGGCTACATGTCCATCCTACCCGTCGACCAGGGCGTCGAACACAGCGCCGCCGCCAGCTTCGCTCCGAACCCCGACTACTTCGACCCCCAAGGCATCGTAGAGCTGGCCATCGAGGGCGGCTGCAACGCGGTCGCGACCACCTACGGCGTGCTGGGCATGGTCGCGCGCAAGTATGCCCACAAGATCCCAATGGTCCTCAAGATCAATCACAACGAATTGATGACCATGCCCAACAGCTACGACCAGATCATGTTCGCCCAGGTCGAGCAGGGCTACGATATGGGCTGCACCGCGATCGGAGCGACGGTGTACTTCGGGTCCGACGCTTCAGACCGCCAGATTCAAGAAGTCAGCCTGGCCTTCGCCATGGCTCACGATCTGGGGATGACCACCATCCTGTGGTGCTACCTGCGCAACAGCGCCTTCAAGACGGGCGGCACGGACTACCACGCCAGCGCTGACCTCACCGGCCAGGCCAACCACCTGGGCGTGACCATCGGCGCCGACATCATCAAGCAGAAGATGGCGACCAACAACGGCGGCTACCGGGCCCTCAACGCGGGCGACAAAAGCTACGGCAAGTACGACCCCCGTATCTACACCGATCTCTGCAGCGATC
>JAADHA010000259.1:6887-17466 GCA_013152105.1 Oligoflexia bacterium
AGCGGCAATAACGACCTGCAGCAGGCGGTCCGCACGGCGGTCATCAACAAGCGGGCCGGCGGCATTGGGATGATCTCAGGACGAAAGGCATTCCAGAAATCCCGGGCCCAGGGCGTCGCCCTGCTCAACGCCATCCAGGACGTCTATCTGGCACCCGAGATCACCGTGGCCTGAGGGTGGTGGCCCCTACGACGGCGTGCAAAACCTGCGCAGCGACCCCCCAGCGGGCGTGAATCGAGCACCTGTAAGGAACCGACGCCGCGGATCGTTGTCGGGTCGCACCAGCCCCAATGGACGGGGCCGCGTCCCCCCAACTCCCGGAGACTCCCATGCAACGCTGGCACCTCACCGCAGGCCTGGCGGGCGCGACCGCCGTCGCCGCCCTGGTCATCCCCACCCTTCGCGGTCCGACCGCCTCGAACTTGCCCTCTCCCGCACCGCAACCGCCCATCGCGACACCTGGGATCTCCCAGGGCTTCGACGGAGCCCTGCAGCTCAGCGCCACCCTCGACCGCTCGGCGCTCTTGGTCGGAAGTCAGCAAGACCGCTACCTGGTCATCGACATCTCGGCCCCCGACATGCCTGGCGACCTGCGGCGACCGGTGAACCTGGCGGTGGTGATGGACACCTCGGGCTCGATGGCCGGCCGAGGCAAGATCGACAACGCCCGCATGGCCGCCGCTGAGCTGGTCGGACAGCTCGGCCCGGAAGACACCTTCTCCTTGGTCACCTTCAGCGATGTGGGGCGGGTCGTGGTGCCAACCACCGCCGTCACTGACCAGAGCCGCCTGGCGCGGCTGGTGAAGTCCATCCGCCCCGGTGGTGGCACCAACCTGTCCAGTGGCCTGAAGCAGGGACTGGCCCAACTCTCGGACCCCAGCCTGGAAGGGGTCCGACGCGTCGTCCTGCTGTCCGATGGCATGGCGAATATCGGGGTGACCGACGTCAACAGCCTTGCGCAGGAAGCGGGCAGCCGGGTGTCGCAGGGCGTGACCGTCTCGGCCATGGGCCTGGGCCTGGACTACAACGAGGACCTGCTGACGGCCATGAGCGACGCCGGCGGTGGTAGCTACCACTTCGTCGACCGTCCAGGGCAATTGGCGGCCATGTTCAGCAAGGAGCTGCGCCAGATGACGCGGGTCGCGGGTCGCGAGGTGGCGGTCGACGTGACGCTTCCACAGGGCGTGTCCCTGCAGCAGATCTACGGCTGGGGCGCCACCACCACCACCGACGGCTACCGCGTCTTCCTGGGCGATGTACACGGCGGCGAGACCCGCAAGATCGTGGCCCGAGTACACGTCGATGCCCCGAGCGCCGGCACCGTGGGGGTCGCCGACGTGCGCCTGCGCTACTCCGACGCCGACACCGGTCGGCTGGCCGATGAAGCGGTCGCGGTCGCGGCGGTCGTGACGCCCGACGCCGCGGTGGCGGACTCCTCGACCAACAAGACCGCCGGCATCGCGGCGGCAAAGGCCCACGCCGGCGCGCTATTGGACCAGAGCGCCCGGTCCTACTCCAGCGGCGATGTCGCCGGCAACCAGCGCCAGCTCGCCCAGGCCGAGGAAGACCTGAAGTGGATGGGAGTGCTGTATGATGCCCCCGAGTTGAAGGCACAAGTGGCCGACATCGCAGAGCAACGCCGTGCCTTCAGGGCCGCTGCCCCGACCTCGGATGCCGGCCTCCGCCAGGTCAAGAAGTCCAAGGAGAGCGCCCGTGCCTACGCCCGCTGACCCTCTCCCCGCCTCATCCGGCGACACCGACCTCGAGCGCGCCCTGCTCTCGGCCGAGCATGCCTCGCCAAGCCCTCGCCCAGCGACCGCCGCCGCCACCCAGGACAGTCCGGCTGTCACGCCCAAGACCCGGCCCCAGCAGGCCTCCCCCTCCGCCTTCATCAGCCGCTCACCACCCAGCCTGGCGGCGGGTCGCTACCGCCTTCACCCACAGCTTCGAGACCGGCTGCCCGTGCGGCAAGGGGCCTGGGTCGCCTGGTCGACCCTGGCACTCTGCGCGGCCACCGCCACCGGCCTGATGAACACCAACCCCGCGATCGCGGTCGCTGGCGCCATCGGGCTGGGGGCCTGGGCAGCCTGGCCCGACCGGTTCGTGCTCGGACCCCTGATCAGCCTGGCGGCCGTGGGTGCCGCGTTGCTGGTCGGCCTGTTGACGGGCAAGGACGCGTCGGTGGTGGCGCTGGCCGGAAGCCAGGTACTGGCCGCGGGCGCCGTCACAGGTCTCGGCGCCACCTTCATGGACCGCACACCCACGGACGGCTGGCGGCGGGCACAGGGCGTGCTGGGCGGGGCCGCGGGCGCGGGTGTTGGCTGGTGGGCCGCCACCACCATCGTCGGAGCGCCAGGCCAGGACGCCGTGATCGGCGCTTTGCAGGGGCTGGCCTTGGGGCTGGTGGCCAGCCAGACGCTGCTGGCCGCCACCCTGGAGTGGAAGCGCACCGACCGCATCCCGCGACCAGGACGGATCCGGGCGACCCTGTCCGAGCGCTTTCGCGCCCCCTGTCTGCGGGCCTGGCAGCTCGACCGCGCCTTTGCCCGCCAGGCCCCCGATCCCGATGCCCGCGACGGCCTGGGCGAGGTCTGCGCCTGGGTCTACCGCTTGCAGTGGACGCGCATGGTCCTGAACCAGGAGATCGCGGCCCTCGACGGCCAGGATCGCGATGGTCAAGACATCGAGGCGCGCCGCGATGCGCTGATCGAGCGCGCCCGGAGCTCGAACGACACCTTCACGGCTGAGCGGCTGCGGGCCACTGCCGGTCACCTCGACCAACTGGCCGCTCACCGCGACAGCCTGGCCTTGGAGCGCGACCGCACCGCGGCCATGTCCGAGTACGCCAGCGCCTTCCTGGAGGAAGCCCGGGCTGGTCTGGCCCTGGCCCGCGTCCAACCCGGCGAGCAAGTGCCCGACCGACTGGGCGATGTGCTCACCCGCCTGCGCAGCCACGCAGACGCCGGCGACGCGCGCCGCAAGACAGCCCGCGAGCTGAGCGCCCTGGCCTGAGGCTCAGTCTGACGCGGGCTCGGGCTGCGGGATCAGGGCCACCCGCAGCGCCTGAGATGTGCGCAAGAGTGGCAGACGGACGATCCCGTCTGGCCCCCGGATCACGGTCCGAGGGCCAAGCAGACCCGTGCGCCAGTACACGCGCACCGGCCCATCAGCGACCACGCCCCGCGCGACCAGTCGGGTCTGAAAACCATTCGGCGCGACCACCAGGCCCAGCTCTTCGGCCACGTCCAGCGCGCCCTCACACTGCGACAGCAGCCAGCGCTGCTGCAGACGCACGAAGGCCAACCAGGCCCACAGCCCGAGGACGATGAGCAACAAGCCCGCCATGACGCTGTCGATGATCGTGACATCGACCCAGGTACCTACCCCTCGAGGTCCACGCTCCCTCCTTCGCGAGCCACGAACACGTCCAGACCCTGGTATTGGGCCCAGCGCTCCCCAAGCTCGTCCAGCGCCTGATCCGTGGCGTCCGGGGAGTGGTGATAGAGGGCCAGCCGGCGGGCCCCCGCGGCTTCGCAGAGCCGGACCGCATACTCGGGATATCCATGTCCCCAGGTCATCTTCTCGACGTACTCATCGAAGCTGAACATGGTGTCCATGACCACCAGATCAGCTTCGCGCAGCGCATGCAGCACGGTGGTCTCGAGGGCCGTCGGCGGGCTCCCGGCGCTGAGGCCCTCGTCCAGGCGCGACAGTGGTGCCGTGTCGGCGAGGTACACGACGCTGCGATCGCCATGTTCCACGCGGTAGCCGAAGCAGCCGCCCGGATGGTTGAGCCTGACGGGTTCGATGTGGAAGGCGCCCCGGTCGAAGTCCCGACCGATCCGAACATGCTCGACATGGACGGTCGCCGCCAGGTCACGCAGCCGGACGGGATGGTAGACCCCGTTGAGGTAGCGACCCAGCTTGGCTTCGGCTTCGTCCTTGGTGATCGCCGGTACCGAGATGCTCAGCCGGCAATTCGGCGAGTAGATCGGCCCGAAAAAGGGCAAGCCAGACACGTGGTCCAGGTGAAGGTGCGTGAAGAGCATGTCTACGTGGTGATGCTGCCCCAACACCAGCTCGCGGCCTAGCGTGCGGGCCCCAGACCCACAATCCACGACCAGCGGCGGCGCACCCTCGACCTGCACTTGGACGCACGACGTGTTGCCACCGTAGCGCCGCGTGTCGTCGCCCGGCACCGCGATGGAGCCACGCACGCCAAAGAAGCTGACCTTCAAGGCGCCACCCGCTGGCCGCCACACAGATCGGTGGAATCGACGCGGTCACTGGGCTCACGAAGCACGCTGGACTCCCACCGGCAGCAACGGGCCATGACCCCGTTGGTGGCGAACAGAAGGTAGCACAGCCGAGATGCTGTCATCATGCTGGCACACCCAGGAGCCCCCCCGAAGCCCGCCGTCCAAGTCGAGGCGCGTGCCGGCGATGGACACCCCCAAGGTCAATACCGAGATGGCGCGCGGTACAGGATTCGAACCTGTGGCCTTTGGCTCCGGAGGCCAACGCTCTATCCAGCTGAGCTAACCGCGCAGATCTCGCGGCATGCTGTAATGCCAAGCCTTGCGGCTCGCAAGGCAGCCGGACCAGGCATCGGCCGGGCCGGGGTCAATCCTGGCCAGCCGCCCACTGGCGCATGGCCGGCAGGTGATCGGTGTCCCAGGCGGCAGATGTGCGTTCGGCGGCGAAGCGCCGGTACAGCGACCCAACCAGGAACCACAGTTCGTCCACCAGGAACATTCGTTCAAGGAGCACCTCGGAGACATCGTCGCTGGCCTTGAGCTCAGCCGGGAGCTTGGCGCCCTGAAGGTCCAGATGGAGCCCCCGCAGGGTAACGGCGTACTCGCGCTCTTCACGCTTGAGCGCCAAACGCAGATCACGCACGACCTTGCCGCCGGCCAGCGCGGCGCGGGCTTCCAGGGTGGCCGCAGCGCTCTCGCCGGTGAGGACCGCGCGCGCCTTGTCTTCGTCGGGCAGCCGAAAGCTCAGCCGGTCGTCGATCCAGTAGGTGAAGACAGACCCATCCCCCACCGCGAAGGTCCCGCCGTCCCGTTCTGAGGCGTACCAGAGCCAGGCGAAGAACTCGGTCACCAGGTGGGGCAGGGTCGGCGTCGGATCTGGAAAGTCGTCGACGTCCGTCGAGCGAGGCAGCCCCGCGTCATCCAATGCAGCGTCCGTCATCGAGTCACCTGGTGCTGGAGCATTGCCACGCCCGCTTCGCCGCGAAGGTCCGAGAGGCCCTGGATCTCGAGGGCCGCCGCAGTGGCAGGGTCATCGGTCAGAAAGTCCAGCGGTGACCAGGGCAAGAGCGACAAGCCGAAGGTGTGGCGGAAGACCTTGCGGAACTCGTCGTTGACCTTGTCCGAGCAGTTGTGGAAGAGGACATGGCCGTCGGTCAAATTCCAACAGAATTCATGCGTCGCCACCCGCGGAAGGATCTGATCCAGCATCTGCCGCTCGAGCTGTTCCTTGATGTCCGCCTTGATCTGGGCGGGCGCCTTGGGGCGCTGGTTTTCCTGGCACCAGGCCGCGACCCGCTTGTCGAGGTGAGCCTTGAGCAGCTTGGAAGGCAGCGACTTTTTGTCGATGCGCAGCGCGGCCACGATGTAGTCGTCGTAGAGCCAGCGGTTGAGGTCGCCGAAGTCCGTGTCAAGCAGGTTGTGGAGCTGGCACCAGCCCACGACCTGGACCCCCGGCACCCACTCACGAGGCTCGCGAAAAGCGTGGTCGTTGAGGACGTCGCGAAAGACCACCCGAAAGTCATCGGGCGCCGCGCCAGCGACGCGGTAGCGACGCACGGACAGGCCACCGGAGAGAATTCCCATCTATGCCTCCTCGAACAATGCAAGGGCGTGGCGGAAGACCACCAATTCGGCGCCCCCAGGCTGACGCACGCCCACTTCCCACTTGCCGACCCACGCGACCTGTCCGACCACCTCGTCCCCCTCCAGGGTAACGAAGCGGCTGTCCTTTCCGTCGTCGTGGGCACAGAAGAGACGGCGGTCCGAGCAGGGGTATCGGTCCTGGGGCTTGGGGATCGGATCGCACACGAGCCGACCGGTCGCAGCGACGCAAAGCTTCACTCGCAGGTCGGCCGGGTAGGCCAGCTTTGCCTGGAGCTTGTGCAGCGTGATCGCATCCGAGCCGTCTGGCTGGAACTGGAATTCGTAGGCGTCCACCTTCACGACCCGACCCGTCAGCTTCCGGTTGCCGTGCAACAACAGCGTCAGGGGCTGAGCCGAGGCCAAGGCGCGGTCCAAGGTGGCGTGATCCCGAAAGTCGGCCAGGTGCTTCGCTTGGCGCGCCTTGCGCAAGACAGCTTCCAGGTCCAGGGTGCCGCCTGCTACCTGGGTCGCCACAGACTTGCTCAGGCCGTGCCGCGACATGAGATGAGCCACCCGGTCCATCTGGGCCAAGCGGACGATGACGGCGTTGAGCGATTTCTGACCGCGCGCCACCTGCCACGCCCAGGGGCGCGGGATGCCAGAGTCGCGAACCAGGGTCTCCACCTGGCGCTTGAGCTCGGCGCTGACGCCACCGTCCCGATGGTCAGCTTTGTGGGACATCCTGAGTCTCCTGTTGGCCTGGGCGGGTCGACACCAGTCGCGCTACCAGAGGGTACCCGCCTTGGTGCTCCCCTACCCCGCCGCGCAGGTCCCGGCCGCCCATGCTCGCACGCACGACGCTCTTTCTCCTCACGGCCTGCGCCCCCAAGCAGCCGCCGGCTGGACTGCCCGAAGACACGCTTCCAAGCGTGGATTCCGCCCCATCTCCGGCCGATCCGGCCCTTCCTGGTGTCCGGATCGAGGCCCGCTGGGATGTCGACGATGGCGGCGGCAGCGTCGGCGGCGGCAGCGTCGGCGGCATCGTGTGTACGGCGACCGGCTGTCAGGCCCTGGCCGAGGGTGTGCTGCAAACCTTCGACCCCCGCACCCTGGCCCACGAGCCCGGCTCACCACTGCCCTGGGGGGACCGCCTGCTGGCCGCGCCCGGACCTACTGTGACGGGGCCCTGTCCAGACCAGCCCAAGATCCGCTGCGCCGCCAGCCTGGATGCCGTATTGGCCGGCGAAGCACCCCTGGCCCTGGCCCCCGATCACGACCCACCACGCGACGCGGCAGACCTGGCGACGGCTTGGAATGTGGCCCGTTCCGACGGAGGGCGAGTCGGCTTCGCGGCCCGGGCGCCCGCACCGGCAGGCGGCGCGATGGTCCTGGTCCGCGGAAGCGACGGGACCCGCGTGATGCAGAGCGGCGCAGGCGTGCGTTTCATGGACCTCCCCGACCCGGCCGAGCCTGGCCAGGCAGCGCATGTTCAGGCAGCGCATGGTCAGGCCCAGGCCGCGCCCGGCGAAGCACAGCCAGCAACAGGCGCCGCCTATCTCCGAGCCCTGGCGCTCCATCCGACCGGCCAAGAGGCCTATGCCCTGGCCTTCCCTGGCACCTCGCTGCTGGCCTTCGATCCGGTCGGCCTCCGGCCACGCTGGCGCCTTCCCCTTCATCCCCAGGCCCACGGGCTGTTCATCGAGCACGACGGCCGCCTGCTGGTCGTCGAGGAGGGCGGTCAGCCCGATCCCGACCGCCTGCTCGATACCGGCACCCAAGACCCCAGCCTTCCAGAAAACGCTCGACCGTACAGCGACCTGGCCATCGAGCTGATGGACCGCCCGGACGCCACGTCGACCGCGCTGGTGGATCTGGCCCAACGGCGACTGGTCTGGCGAGAGCCGGGCCGATACCGATCCCTGCTCGCCTTGGATGACGGCGCCTTCCTCCTCGCCACCGACCGCGCCATCCTCCGGCTGGTGCTACCAGCTCCGCCCTCGGCGGCAGCTCCCTGACCCTCCTCTCCCCATCCACCGCTCGGATCTCCACGATGCTCACACCCGGCCAGCCTGCTCCTCCTCTCGCCGGAAAGACCCAGGACGGCGACTTCAACCTGGCTGATCACGCTGGAAAGTACGTGATCGTCTACTTCTACCCCAAGGACAACACGCCGGGCTGCACGACCGAAGCCTGTGATTTTCGCGACCACGCTGCCGAACTGGCCGGTCACAACTCGGTCGTCGTCGGGGTCAGTCGCGACAGCGTCAAGCGCCACCAGGGCTTCGCGGCCAAGCAGAAGCTGCCCTTCCCCCTGGTCGCCGACGAAGACGGCACGATCACCACGGCCTGGGGCGTGTGGCGCGAAAAGAAGAACTACGGCCGCACCTATATGGGCATCGTGCGCAGCACCTTCCTGGTCGCGCCCGACGGCACCATCGCCGCAGCCTGGGACAAGGTCCGCGTGAAGGGCCACGTCGACGCGGTCTTGGCGGCGATCCCGGCCTGACTGAGTCCTCGTCTCATCAGGGCCCGGCCACGGTGAAGGCCACGGTGAAGGCCGCAGTGAGGGCCAAGGCGAAGGCGAAGGCGTTGTTCGCCACGTGCAGCAGGACTGGTGGACCCAGGCTGTGCGTGCGCAGGCGCAACCTCCCTACGCGACAGCCTTGGCCACAGCATCGGTCACGGAGTGAGCAATTGCCACGTCGCGCGCGAGCTGGAGGAATTCGCCATCATTCTCCAGGGCACCGAGATGCACGGTATGAGACGCCAGTTCGTCTCCAAAAAGGCGAAACCAAAACCAGCGCTTGAGGAAGAGGCTTCGGACGTGGGGCATGGGTCGAGCAGAGTCCCGCCACTTGGACAGCGTACTGCGATCGAGGTGCAAGGCTTCAGCTACCTGAGCGAAAGACACCGAGGCTGTGTCACAGAGAAACTCGAACTCCTCCCCGGTCAACGGATCGCTCGATCCACACAGCGCATTGGAGATGGCGCGATGCACTCGGTTGATCTCCGTCTGCGGGAGACCGAGGGTCCCATCAGGCAGGTGGAGCAGCTTGAGTTCGGGAACAAGCCAGATCCTGCCGGCTGCGTGGTAGCGGTAGTCTTGGGCGTAGGTGTATTCAGGCATCGCGTTCACCCATGAAGCCGTTGGTGGCCGCGAATGCGGCGGCAGATTCGAAGGCCTTGATGCACGGCGAGGCACCAGTGCCGTCGTAGAAGCAGAAGAGGCAGGTGTAGACGGGGCGTTCCTGGTCATCCAGGAACAGCCGGAAGCAAGCGTAGTAGCCACAACCGGCACCAGAAGGAGCACGAGTCCACACGGCAATCTCAGCGACCAGCGGGTCTTGGCTCTCTGCCGGGCGAACCCCCAAGAGGCGCGCATCCCGCACGATGTAGTCGAGCTTCTGAGCGGCTCGGTCATAACGCGGAGTCATGGGCTCATGCTGCACCACCCGAAAGTCGAGCGGCACGGAGTGGAGAAGCCTCAGCCAGCAGAGGGAATGCACATTCGTGAATATATCACCGATGGTGCAGTCCGCAAGGGTGCCTGCGGAGCCCTGGAGTTTCGAGACAAGGCCAGGACCCGATCATGTCAGCATTGACGTGTCAAGACTATACATCTGTGATTGCCTGGTCAGCGTTGGGTACACAGGGAGAACCAGGACCGGCTCATCGTCACCATCGCCGCGGCCCGGGACAAGGTCCCCGTCCCATCAGGTCCCGACCGGGGTGAAAGCCGCAGTGAGGGCCAAGGCGAAGGCGAAGGCGTTGTTCGCCACGTGCAGCAGGACTGGTGGACCCAGGCTGTGCGTGCGCAGGCGCAACCGGAGCGCCCCCAACAGCGACAAGGGCACGACGCTGGCCGGGTCCGCCAGGTGCATCAGGCCAAAGCTGAGGCCGGTCGCGGCGATGGCCAGGCGGGTCCCGATCCGTGCCTGCAAGGGAAGCAACAGAAAGGACCGAAAGAGCAGCTCTTCCACCACAGGTGCGACCAGCACCCCATAGGCGATCGCCACGACGGCGACCGGCTGACCGGAGGACGCGAGCACTTCTTCGAGGACCTGCTGCTGCGGTACGTCGGCGCCCAGCGCTTCGAGGGCTACCACCCAGGCCGCGCTGATCAGGATGAAGGGGGCCACCAAGGAGAGGGCCAGAGGCCAGGCCCACAGCGACGGGCGCGGACCGAACAGATCCCGCAGATGCCCGCCCCGAGAGGCCCGCAGCAGAGCAAAGACCGTGGCCCCAAGCCCTCCAAAGGCGGTGCTCCCGATGGCCACAGCCAGCGAGGGAACTTGCCCGGAGGCATCGCCCGATCCACCGACCGGCCCACCGCTCAGCGCCCCGGACAGCGCCCCGGACAGCGCCCCGGTCAGGACGACGGCCGCCATGCTGAGCCACACCATCAGGCAGAGCGCCAGCAGCGCGTCGACCAGGCCCCAGCGACCGCGAGCCTGACGCAGACGCAGCCCGGCCACGAAGACCAGCATCACGGCGGCGATCACGGTCGGCAACAAGGTCGAGACCAGGTTCAACCAGGCCCCCGCGGCGCCCGCCGGACTCACTGCAGGGCCGCGGCGGTGTCTGCCTGCGCGGCGGCACGCTGGTCCACGATGTAGACCCGGCCCTCTCCAGCGGCGCGGCTGGCGAAACCGGGCACCCCGACCACTACGACGCCCTGAGCCGCCGCCAGCGCCAGGCGGGTCCCCTCGGCCGCGCGGTCCACGGCCCACAGCTCGCCC